>JBHEMB010000287.1:0-3026 GCA_046262855.1 Mycobacteriales bacterium
GGTCAACCACGCCCTCGATCTCGTCCTGGGGCATCAGGAGCCGTTCCCCGCGTTCGTCGTGGACCGTGGCTGGGACCTCGTCCGGGCCAACGACGGCGCCACCCTGCTGCTCGAGGACATCGACCAGCGGTTGCTGCCCAACGTCATGCGGATGACGCTGCACCCCGACGGCATCGCGCCCCGCATCCTGGACTTCGAGGTCCTCGCCGGCCACCTCGTCAGCAGGCTGAAGCGGCAGGTCGCCCTGACCGGCGACGAGATCCTCGCCGAGCTCGTCGACGAGGTCGCGAGCTACCGGCGAACCCGCCCAGGAGCCCTGGACCGACCACCCCGGGGTCGTGCTGCCGGTGCGGCTGCGCAGCAGCAAGGGGGTGCTGAGCTTCTTCACCACGGCAGCCACGTTCGGTACGGCGAGCGACGTGACCCTGGCGGAGCTGACCGTGGAGTCGTTCTTCCCTGCCGACGACGCGACCAGGCGTGCCCTAGCCTCACCGCATGACTGATGTGGTGAGCGTGGAGCGGGTCATCCCGGTGAGCGCCGACAAGATCTTCGCACTGATCTCCGACCCGTCCCGGCACCACGAGTTCGACGGCAGCGGCACCGTGCAGCAGGCCCGCAACGTCCCGGACAAGCTGGCGCTCGGGGCGACGTTCGGCATGCACATGCGGATGGGCGTGCCGTACGCGATGCGCAGCACCGTCGTGGAGTACGAGCAGGACCGGCGGCTCGCGTGGCAGACGCGCGCCCCCATCAAGCTGGTGGACCCGTTCGCAGGCGGCCGGATCTGGCGGTACGAGCTCGAGCCGGTCGAGGGCGGCACGAAGGTGACGGAGTCCTGGGACATCAGCCAGGAGTCGCCGGTGACCAAGCCGATGGTCCGTCGCGCTGCCAACGCCACGCGCCGGAACATGACCAGGACGCTCGAGCGGATCGAGGAGGTCCTGACAAAGCAGGGCCTTTCGGCATAGAAAGGCACCGTGCACCAGCTGACGGGTCTCGATGCCGCGTTCCTTGCCATGGAGACCTCAGCGGTCTTCGGTCACGTCGGGAGCGTGTGCGTCCTCGACCCGACCACCGCGCCTGAGCCGCTCACACTCGAGCGGCTGACGACGATGATCGAGGGGCGGTTGCACCTGCTGCCGCCGTTCCGGCGGCGGCCCGTGACGGTGCCGCTCGGCCTCGACCAGCCGTACTGGATCGAGGACCCGGGCTTCGACATCGAGTACCACGTGCGCGAGCTGGCGCTGCCCGCCCCCGGGGACGACAAGCAGCTCGCCGAGCAGGCCGCGCGGCTGCACGCGCGGCCGCTCGACCGCAGCCGACCGCTGTGGGAGCTGTACCTCATCCACGGGCTGCAGGGCGACCGGATGGCGGTGTACACGAAGGTGCACCACGCGGCCATCGACGGCGTCTCCGGCAGCGAGCTGCTCACTGCCGTTCTCGACATCACACCCGAGGGCCGTACCGTCGAGGAGGTTCCGTGGCAGCCGGAGAAGGAACCGGCCGCTCTGGGGGTGCTCACGAGGTCCGCGCTCTCGCTCGTCGGTCACCCCGTCCGGGCCGCCCGGGTGGGCTACGGCCTGGTCCGGTCAGTGCCGACGCTCGCCATGTCGCTGCGCCGGGACGGCGATGCCGTGCTGCCGTCACCGCGGCTGCGCGCGCCCGCGACGCCGTTCAACAAGAGCATCTCGCCGCACCGCCGATGGGCGTTCCGCACGCTGCCGCTCGAGGACTTCAAGAAGGTCAAGAACGAGTACGGCGGGACGGTCAACGACGTCGTCATGGCGCTGTCCACGGGGGCGCTCCGACGTTGGCTGCTGGAGCACGACGCGTTGCCCGAGACGCCCTTGGTCGCCGCCGTGCCGGTGTCCATCCGGACCGAGCAGGAGAAGGGCGCGAACGGCAACAAGGTCTCGACGATGATCGCCGCGCTGCCGACGCACCTCGCCGACCCGATCGAGCGGCTGCACGCCTGCTCCGCGGCCATGCAGTCGGCCAAGGAGCAGCACGGCGCACTGCCGGCGACGCTGCTGTCGGACGTGACGCAGTTCGCGATGCCCGCGCTCGCCGGCCAGGCCGCGCGGGTGGCCGCCCGGGTCCGGCTGCTCGAGCGGGTCAACCCGTTCAACCTGTTCGTCAGCAACGTGCCAGGCCCCAACATCGCCCTCTACTACGCGGGCGCCCGGTTGCTCGGCTACTACCCGCTGTCGGCGATCGCCGACGGGCAGGGCCTCAACATCACGGTGTGCTCGCTCGACGGCGGCATGCACTTCGGGCTGATCGCCGACCGCGAGCTCGTCCCCGACCTCGACACGATGGCCGGGTACGTCGAGGACGAGCTCGCGGTGCTGCTCAAGAGCGCCTAGCTCAGGACCATGTTCGGCTCGCCGTAGCTGTTGAGCCCGTTCGCTCCTCGGGTGCAGGTGCCGCCCCTGGGTGCGCCGTTGTTCCATGCCAGCGTGAGGCAGTTGGCGAGGGCGCCCTGGCCCCAGTAGTTCGGGTGCAGGCTCTCCTGGATGTAGTAGTTCGACCCGCAGCAGGTGCTGACCGTGCGGATCTGGTTGATCCACTCCGTCTTGTCGACGGCGCCGGTCGACCACCAGCCGGCGAGGCCCTTCTCCTCGATGAGACCGACCGTGTTCTCACACAGCCGCCGGCCGTTGAACGCGCCCTGCAGCTCCAGCACCTTCGTGCTCGCGATGGCTGCCTGCGAGGCGGCGTTCTTGACCGCGTTGTTGATGGTCGGCAGCGCGCTGCTGTTCGCCCAGTTGAGGTCGTTGTCCCAGAAGCCGCAACCGCCGGTGTTCTGCCGCGTGTAACCGGACTGCGAGTACCGCATCCCGCCCGAGGTCGGCAGCGGCGACTCATAGTCCTGCACGATCAGCGACCAGGAGCCGTCGGCGTACCCGGCGTTGCGCATGGCCGTCCGGAGGTTGAGCAGGCCGGTCTTGATGGCCGCCGTCTGCGTGGTGACGTTCGAGCTCGTGAAGTTGGCCGTGACCGAGCTGTCGTCGTTGCAGTAGTC
>JBHEMB010000288.1:0-3102 GCA_046262855.1 Mycobacteriales bacterium
ACCTATCCCACGGTTGTCTTCGTGTTCGCGATCCTCGCCTGCACCGGCATGTTGCTGTTCATCGTTCCGACCTTCAAGAGCATCTTCGCGAGCCTAGGTGGGACCCTGCCGGCGCCTACGCGCATCCTGGTCTTCCTGTCGGATGTGCTCAAGCACTACATGCCGTTCGTCCTCATCGCACTTGTGATCCTTTGGCAGGTGTGGAAGCGGGTTAAGCGCACGGAGCAGGTACGGAACGTCGTAGACCCCCTGAAGCTGCGCATCCCTGTCTTCGGCCCGCTGTTTCAGAAGGTCGCCATCGCGCGCTTCACGCGCAACCTCGGCACGATGATCCATTCGGGCGTCCCCATCCTGCAGAGCCTTGACATCGTGGCGGACACAACCGGAAACGTGGTGCTGGCACGGGCGATCCGGGACGTTCAGGACAGCGTCCGACAGGGCGAGTCGCTCGCCAAGCCACTGACATCGCATCCGGTCTTCCCGCCGATGGTCGTGCAGATGATGTCCGTGGGTGAAGACACGGGCGCCTTGGACACGATGCTCCGCAAGATCGCCGAGTTCTACGACCAGGAGGTCGAGGCGACCACTGAGGCACTGACGGCACTGATCGAGCCAATCATGATCGCCGTGCTCGGCGGAATCGTGGGCTCGATGATCATCGCTCTGTACATGCCGATGTTCAAGGTCTTCGACCTGGTCAAGTAAACACCAACTCAGTCGAAGGGGCCCTGCTGAACGCCGGGTCCCTTCGGCCGTTCTGGCCTGCGCCAACTGGGTGAAGCCGACTCGCCCGAGGCAACTGGTTCTCAAGGTGGGCCACGGACGTACCGATTGTTCAGTTGTCATCGAGCCGCACGGCAGAGCAAGGGCACACCCGTCGCGAGGCGGGGTCGCAAAGCCAAGGAACTCCCAGGGCCCGCGAGTAAGCCTGGCTGCCTCGGCCGGCACCTCCCCGGAGGGGCCGCGCTAAGGGATTGCACGACGGCGTGGCTCACGGTTCATCGTCCCGGAAGGACTGCAATGCTCGCTCGAATCCGCAAGGCGCGCGAGGAGCGTGAGGCTGGCTTCACCCTCATCGAGCTCCTGGTCGTCATCATCATCATCGGCATTCTTGCCGCCATCGCCATCCCGGTCTTCCTCAAGCAGCGGGACAAGGGTTACCAGGCCGCCGAGAAGAGCGACCTGCGTAACGCCGCGACTGCTGAGGAGTCCTTCGGCACCGACAACGACGGCACCTACACCGCCGTCGAGGCCGACCTCGAGGACAACGGCTTCAACCCGTCCGATGGCGTCACGGTCAGCATCAACCTCTACCAGACGGCAGTCGCGAACGACTCCTACTGCCTGACGGCGACATCGACCCACACCGACGCGACTTGGTACTTCGACTCGGCCGCAGGCGTGCCGGTCGACGCTGCGCCGGCGAACTGCTAGTTCTCGCTTCATCCAGAAGGGGCGGCCATTGCGGCCGCCCCTTCTGTGTTTTCGGCCAATCGGCGGAGGCCCCATGTGCCATTCACGCTTCAAGAGGCTCAACCCGGCGCACCCAGGTGCCGACGAACAACGCGTGACCGACCGTTCACGCTGCCGCAGCGACGCTGGGTTCACACTCATCGAGATCCTCGTCACGCTCGTGATCGGCAGCATCCTGATGGCGATCTCCGTCTGGGGCATGCACAGCTACCTGGTCGCCTCTCGCGAGTCCGGCACCGCCAGTGACATCCGGAGCGCGCTTCGGAGCGCCGGGGAGCACGCTCTCTCCGAAGGCCGCACCTACTGCGTGTACTTCACCTCGTCGCAGTGGACCGTCTACAAGGCGAGCTGCACGACCGCTACACCCGCGAACAAGGTCGTTGGTCCTCTCAAGGTCCAAGACCGATCGCTCACGCTCACCGGGGTCAGCTTCGCGGCACCAGCGACGCCGGTTCCGAACCAGACCACGTCTTGCCCCTCGACGGGCAAGTGCGCGTACTTCTACCCGCGCGGGACGTCATTGACAGGATCGCTCGTCGTCTCCCGGCCGTCGGGCAAGACCTACCGAATCTGCGTGCAGGGTCTCACCGCGCGCGTATGGATCGCATCCGGGAGCACCTGTGGTTGACAACTTGCTACAGAGCCGGCTGCGGCGTGGCGATGGCGGTCTAACGGTGATCGAGCTCATGGTCGCCCTGACGATCCTTGCGCTCGTCGCGGCCGGAGTGGTTCCACTGCTGATCTCCGGCGCCAAGGCGGCTTCGGCTGCACGACTCCACACCCAGGCGAAGAACCAGGCACAGCAGCGGATCGAAACGCTGCGGGATATGCAGTTCCACGTCGATCGTCAAAACGGACCGTTCGTGGATCTGCTGGACGTGTATTACACCAACCTCAGTACCACTCCCTTGAGCACCACGCGCGGTGGGGAAACTCTCACTGGACGGTACGTTGCGTCTGGCGGCGTCAGCCCGCAGCCAACGAGTGGCCCCTTCTACAAGGTGACCATCTCGCAACTCGCCGCCGACGCGAAGTTCAGCCAAGAGATCGACACCCAATTCCTCAACACGTCCGGCGCAGCGGTGCCTGCCTCGCAATTCTCGACCTACAACAGCCAGGTGTCCGGCAGCGACAATCCGCCGACCCAACTAGTCGGCGTCACCGTCACGACGACGTGGACCGCGGCCGGCTCGGCGCACCGCTTCACCACCTACACCCGTATCTCGGACACCCGAGGCTTAACCCGGCTCGTGACGACTCAAGGCAAGGCGGAGTTCGCTCGGGTAACGTCAACCGGTCCAAGTGGCAACCCCATGACGGTCGATCTTGCCTTGGCGGAGGCCGACGGCAGCCAGACGACGGGTTCGACTGCTTCCGCAGATCTGCGAGCGCTCTTCGCCACGGATGGGCTCGGCAACAGCCTGTCCGGCGCTACAGGCGTGGCCACCAGCCCTGGCGCTGGGGGCTCGGTGACCTCACCGGTCAATTCCGTCTCCTCGGGTGCCATCGGCTGCGGATGGCTTTCGGCGGGACCGACCTCCGTCACCAATGTCACGGCAGGTACGACGAACGGCCTCCCTCAGGTCCCGTCGAACGTCGGCAGCAATGCCACCGCGCCCGCCAGTCAGG
>JBHEMB010000289.1:0-8837 GCA_046262855.1 Mycobacteriales bacterium
GGGAGCTGCCCTGCGCGGCGAGGTGCTGGCAGCTGCCATGGACATCCTGCGGGAGACCGGCTCCGAGGAGGCGATGTCACTGCGGGCGGTCGCGGAGCGGGTCGGGGTCTCCGTACCGTCGATCTACCTGCACTTCGCCGACAAGCAAGCGCTACTCGAGGCGGTCTGCGAGGAGGTGTTCGAGCAGCTTCACGTCGCGCTGAAGGAGGCCGACGCCGACGCGGTGAATCCATGGGAAGCGCTGCGGGCGCAGGGGATCGCCTACGTACGGTTCGCCGTCGCCAACCCGGAGCACTACCGGATCGTCATGATGGCCGGCCCGTCCGAGCACGACCCGAAGGACGAGATCGCCTCCGGCGCGTTCGGGCACCTGCTCGACAGCGTCGTCGGCTCGATCGCCCTCGGCGTGCTGGAGGGGGACCCGATCGAGCTCAGCCTCAAGCTCTGGGCGGCTGCACACGGGCTCGCCTCCCTGCTCATCACCAAGCCGAAGATGCCGTGGCCACCGCTGGAGGACCTCATCGACGAGACGATGTGCTTCGCCGGCCTCGGCCTCGCCACCGCCTCCCGCATCGACCCCTCGATGCCGGCCGACCAGCTGGTCGCGCGCCTCAACACCCTCCGATGACGGGGAGGCGGGTCGGGCGGACGCGTGAGAAGGCGGCGGCGCGGGTACTCGCAAGATGACTTCAGGAGGGCCTCATGAGCCCGACTCGCCGCCTTGCCCGAACCATGCTGGCCGGTGTGTTCATCTCCGGCGGCGTCAACGCCTTGCGGGAGCCAGGCCCACGGGTGGAGCAGGTGAGGCAGTCCGGGCTCGCGGACAAGCTGCCGCCGCAGGTGCCGGAGGCGGTGCGCACACCTGCCCATCTGGTGCGCCTCAACGCCGTTGCGGACATCATCGGTGGGCTCGCCCTCATCCGCGGTAGGACGCCGCGGCTGGCTTCGCTCGGGCTGATGACATCGCTGGTGCCCACCACGCTCGTCGGGCACCCGTTCTGGAACGAGAAGGACAAGCAGGCGAGGGCCCAGCATCAGCTGCACGTCCTCAAGAACCTGGCAATCCTGGGCGGTCTGCTGCTGTCCGCGACCGACACCGGTGGGCGCGAGTCCGTGCCGCACGCGGTGGGGCGGCTGTCGCGCAAGGCAACGAAGGAGGCGCGGCAGGCCGGCAAGCGGGCTGCGCACGCGCTGCCCTCGACCTGACGTCGGCTCAGGCGCCGGCGTTGCCCGCCTGAGCAGACGCAAGGGCTTGGAGGGGCACGTTCGGGGTCACGACGAGGCGCGGGCCGAGCACCCGGATGCTCTGCACGGCCCCCTTGCGCTCGAAGCGCTGGACCGCGTCGAGCAGCAGCACCTGTGCGGCGCCGGGGTTCCCCAGCAGCTCCTGCACCTCGGCGGCGTCGGCCAGGACATCCCCCTGCGAGGTGACCTCGTCGGTGTGGCGCACGAGGTCAACCGCTTCGGCCGACAGCGACAGCGCCTGCGCGGCGCGACCGTCGGCGGCGTGCAGCTTGGCGGCGACCGACCGCCAGCGCACCTGGCTGATGATGTCGCCCGGACCGGCCGTGTCCCGGGCCACCCCGACGGCCTCCTCGGCGCCGGACAGGTCGTGGCAGCGCCAGCAGGCCTCGGCGAGGTGCGCGGCGAGGGCCGACGCGCACGCCTTGTCGCCGAGCTTCACGAACGCCTCGGTGGCCTCTCGCAGCAGCGCCACGGCGCGGTCCGGATCGCCGGCGAGCATCTCGACGGGCCCGCCCAGGACGGCGGTCGCGAGCGCGGACACCTCTCGGCCGAGGTCGCGGAAGACCCGCCGGACCTGACTGAGCGCGGCGCGCGCGGCGAGCGGCTCGCCCTGCAGCGCCATGGTCGCCGCCAGCCTGGCCTCCACGGACGCCCGGTGCGACGGCGACGTGCCGGGGCGTTCGAGCATCGCCTCCAGACGGCGCCGGGTCTCCTCGAGGTGCATCGGCCCGTAGAGCATGCTGTCGACGTGCAGCGCCTGGGCGAGCTCCACGAGTCGGCGATCGCCCGCCCGCTCGGCGTGGTGGAGCGCCCGCTCGAGCGGCTGCTCCATGGCGGCCCAGCGCACCCGGTACTGCAGGCGGGCCGCCAACAGCTGGTGCGCGAGCGACAACCCCGGGTCGTCGCCGCTCGCCTCGAGCACCGGAAGCACCTCGGCCAGGACGCCGTCGAGTGACGCGTACGCCTGCTCGGGGTCCGTCGACCCGAGCAGGTCGAGCCGGGCCAGCCGGGCATGCGCCGCAACGCTCGCGTTGCCGACCGCCTGCGCCCGACGGACCGCCTCGTCCAGCACTTCGGCGGCGCCAGAGAGGTCCCCGGACAGCATCCGCGCCCGGGCCAGCTCCGGCAGCAGGGCGAGCCTTCTCGACGCATCCGGCGGCATCAGCGCGGTGGCGCGCGCGAGCAGGTCAGCAGCCGCGACCACATCGCCACCGAGGGACCGCAGACCGGCCGCGGCCAGCCGCGCCGCTCCCTGCTTCGCCATGGCCGCCGCCCGCTCCGGGTCGCTCTGCCGCAGCAGCGTCGCCGCCTGCTCGAAGTGGAAGCCCGCGGCGGCGTTGGCTCCCTTCGCTGCGAGCACCACGCCGCGCACCTGGTGCAGCTCCGCCTTGTCGTCCCGGGTGAGGCCGCTCAGTGCCGCTTCCCGCACGAGCTCTGACGCGAAGGCGAACCGGCCGTCCGCGACGTCAAGCAGGTCACGCCTGGCGAGCGCGGCCAGCTCCAGATCGAGATCGATGGGCTGTTCCCCCTGGCACAGCGGGACCAGGTCGGCGATCTTCCCCGACCGCCCCACGACGGCGGCCCGCTCGAGGACCTGCCGGCTCTCCAGCGGAAGCCGGTCGAGCCGAGCGGTGAGCACGGCCGCGACGGACGGCGCCGGCGCAGCGGTGCCCTCGCGGTGGGCCTGGGCCAGCTGCTCGAGGAACAGCGGGTTCCCCCCTGCGATGCCGAGGATCCGCTCGACCCCCTCGGGATTGTCCGGGAGCAGGTACTGGGCCAGCTGCCGGGCCTGCTCCTCTGGCAGCGGCCGCACGGTGATCCCGACGACGTGCCGCAGCCCCTGCCCCCAGTCGGGCCGCACCTCGTGCAGCTCGGGCCGGGCCGTGCAGATCGCCACCACGGGAACGCCGTCCAGCCGCCGGAGGACGTCCTTGACCAGCGTCGTCAGCGCGGTGTCGGCGAGGTGCACGTCCTCCGTGATGACGACGAGCGGCCGCTCGCGTGCGACCTTCTCGATGAGCCGACTGATCGCCGCCGTGAGGTCGCCGCGCGTCACCTCGCCGCGGTGCTGGCCGACCAGCGACGCGAGCACCGGCAGGCCGCTGGCGAACTCCTGGCGCGCCTCGGATGCCCCCAGCAGCAGGTCGGAGCTGCTGCCCCGCGGCACCCCGAGGTACTGCTCGGCCGCCTCGATCAGCGGGCCCCAGGCGGAACCCGCGCCATAGGCGGTGCACACCGAGGTGAGCACGGTGGCCTGGTCGGCCCGCAGCGCGACGACCTCCTCGACCAGCCGGGACTTGCCCGTGCCCGGCTCGCCCGTCACGGTGACGAGCTGGACGACGCTGCCCGTCAGCGTCCGGTCCAGCGCAGCGAGCAGCATCCGCTTCTCGGCGTCGCGCCCGACGAACGGCCCGCGCGGCCCGCGCTCCCCCGGAGCATCGAGCCCGAGCAGGCGTACGACGGTCAGCTCGCCCGCCCGGCCCTTCAGCGCGACGTTCCGCTCGGGACCGACCCGGGCCTCCCGGCCGAGCATTGCCACGGTCGCCGGCCCGAGCAGGATCTCGCCCGCTGCCGCCTCCTGCTGGAGGCGGGCGGCCACCACCACGGGGTCGCCGACGGCGAGCTCCTGCTCCTCTTCCGCCGTACCCGCCAGCACCTCGCCGGTGTTGATGCCGATGGCCAGCTTCGGGGAGCCCGGCAGGTCGGCGGCCTGCAGCGCGAGCGCCGCGTCGGCAGCCCGGCGGGCGTCGTCGTCCCGGGCGGTCGGGACACCGAAGACCGCCATGATCGCGTCGCCGGCGCTGCGCTCGACCGTGCCGCCGTGGGCGGTGATGACGTCCTTGACCGCGTCGTAGAACGCGCTGGCCAGCCGGACCCTGGACTCGAGGTCATGGCCACCCGAGAGGTCCAAGGCATGCGCGAACAGCACGGTGACGGTCTTGCGCACCCCTGTGCGCGCGGAGCCCAGCGCCGCCCCGCAGGCCCCGCAGAAGCGGGCGCCCGCCCTGCTGCGCCCCCCGCAGCGATGGCAGCCGATCATGGGTTCCCCCAGTGGTCACAAACACCGCAGTGCTTGCAGACCTGCAAGAGTACGGCGGTCTAGGGTGCTTTCACCAGGGTTTGTGCGGTTGGGGGGCGACCACATGGGACGTGCACCAGCACAGTCGCAGGTGCTCGCTGCGCTGGCACAGGTGGAGCTGTTCGCCGGGCTGCCCGAGCCGGTGCTCCAGCAGATCGCCAGCGTCGCTCGGCCCCGCGAGTTCGACAAGGGCGAGCTGCTGTTCGTCGAAGGCGATGTCGGCGACACCCTGCTGCTGCTCATCAGCGGGTCGGTCACGGTCTTCAGGACCTCGGCCGACGGCGAGCGTGCCGCGCTCAACGTCCTCGAGCCGCCGGAGGTGCTGGGCGAGATCGCCCTGCTGGACGGGGCACCCCGGTCGGCGTCCGTCGAGGCCACCGAGCCCAGCCTCGTGCTCTCGTTGTCGCGTCAGGAGTTCTTCACCCTGCTGCGCTCGCAACCGTCGGTCCTCGAGCCGCTGATGCGGCAGCTCGGGACGATGGTGCGCCGGCTGACCGAGCAGGCCGCGGACCACGTCTTCCTCGACCTGGCCGGCCGGGTGGCCAAGGCGCTGCTGCGCCTCGCCTCGCCGGGCTCACCGCCGGTGGTGTCCATCACGCAGTCCCGGCTGGCCGAGATGAGCGGCGGCACGCGGCAGAGCGTCAACCAGGTCCTGGGGGGGTTCACGCAGCGCGGGCTGGTGCACCTCGAGGGCCGGCGCGTGCTGCTCACGGACGTGCCGGGGCTGCGCCGCCGTGCCCACCTGCCCGAGCCGCTCCGGCTGGGCCAGCCGCTCCAACGGACGGTCGGCCGCTAGCCGAGGGGTGAGGCCAGGGGTCGCAAGGCGGCCCTCAGCGAGGTCGAACCGGGGCCATTTTGCGACCCTGGGAGCCCGCTCCCCGAGCGGAATGACGCAGGTGCGCACTGTCACACCTGCAGTGGTGCCAACTCCACCCGCTAGCAGTGGTGCCAACTCCACCCGCTAGCTCAGTGGCAGCTGCTCCCGACCGGTGGTCATGCTGGCGAGCACGTCGGGGATCGGTTCGACGCCGATGCCCGGACCCGTCGGGACAGCAAGGTGGCCGCGGTCGAGGACGAACGGCGCGGTCACGTCCTGCGCGTAGTAGCGGTCGGACGCGCTGGTGTCGCCGGGAAGCGTGAACCCCGGGAGCGCGGCGAGGGCGGCGTTGGCAGCGCGCCCGATGCCGGTCTCGAGCATGCCGCCGCACCAGACCGGGATGCCGTTGGCCACCGCGACGTCGTGGATCCGACGGGACTCGAGGTAGCCGCCCACCCTGCCGGGCTTGATGTTGATGACGGCGCAGGCTTTGAGAGCGATCGCGTCGGCGGCGGACCGGGCCGAGACGATCGACTCGTCCAGGCAGATCGGCGTGTCCAGCAGGGTCGCGAGCTCGGCGTGGCCGCGGATGTCCTCCTCGTCCATGGGCTGCTCGTGGAACAGCAGGCCGAACGCGTCGAGGCGCTTGAGCAGCTGCCAGTCCGCGAGTGTGTACGCCGTGTTCGCGTCGGTCTGCAGCAGGATGTCGCCGAACCGCTCGCGGACCGCCTTGACCGGTCGGTAGTCCCGGCCCGGCTGGATCTTCAGCTTGATGCGGACGTACCCCTGGGCGAGGTAGCCGTCGACCGCGTCGAGCAGCTGCGGCACCGTGTCCATGATGCCCACGGAGACACCCGCAGGGACGCGATCCTTGGTCGCGCCGAGGTACTGGCTCAGCGGCGTCCCCGCTGCCCTGAGCTCGGCGTCGAGGACCGCCGTCTCCAGCGCGGCCTTGGCCATCCGGTGACCCTTCACCGGGTGCAGCACCGCACCGACCCGCGCAGCGGTCAGGCCCTCAGCCGCCGCCAGCCGCGGAACCAAGTGGTGCCGCATCACGTGGGCCGCCGCGTCGACGTACTCGCTGCTGTAAAGCGGGTCGTCCATGGCCACGCACTCGGCCCAGCCCTCCGCCTCGGGCGTGGTCACGTGCACGAGCAGCACGTTGCGACGGGTCTGGGTCGCGAAGCTGGTGCGGAACGGCGACACCAACGGGATGGCGATCCTGACCAGCTCGACCGAGGTGAGCTTCACGAGAGCATCAGCGCTCCTTCGACGTCGAGGCCGGTGATGACGGCACCATCGGCAAGGGCCGGTACGACGGACTCGCGAACCGCCAGTCGCCAGGCTCGGGCAGCAGCCGGGTCCTTCACACGGAGGCTCTCGATGTCCTCGGGCAGCGGTACCCGGTGCGGTCCGCTCACCCAGGGCAGCCGGCGCTCCGCGGCGGCCGTGGCCCGAGGGCCGGCAAGGTCCCAGTGCAGCTCGAAGCGATCGCTCTCGTCACCGGAGTTCACGCCGTCCGTCATCGCGCCGTAGTGGTCGGGAAGGTAGGCGTGCACTTCCGCACCGAGCGCGTGCAGGTTGAAGGCCACGTTCCGCCGTACCAGGGGGTCGCAGGTCCAGGTGACCACCGGCAGTTCGTGGGCCAGCGCCCACCAGCGCTGGTGCTGCTTGAGGGCGTAGCCGAGTCCGCGGCGCTGGCCCTTCGGGACGACACCGGTGATGTGGCTGTGCAGCCTGCTGTTGCTGGCGAGCAGGCCCATCGAGGCGGCCAGCAGGGTGCCGCTCTCGTCGTAGCCACCGAACACGTAGCCACCGGTCTGCTGCACGGTGCGCAGGAGGTTCGCCGGCACCGGCAGCTCCGGACCGCGCCAGACCTCACGCAGCAGCTCCGCCGCCCGCTCGGTCTCCGCCGCCGTGCTGAGCTCGAGGACGGTGACGCCGGCTCGTGAGCAGGCCCGCTCCGCCGTCGCCCAGGCGGCGTCGAGCAGCGTGGTCGCCGTTGTCATGCGGTCACTCTCCCCTGGGCGCCGCTGCGTTTCATCGTGTCTGCTGCAGAAGGATCGCTGGTTTCGTGGTGCGCGCGGACGATTCATCTCCCCCTTCGCTCAGGCAGACTGCGGCTGTGCCCATCCTGCGCGCGGTCGTCGACGTGCTCGGCCCTGCGCTGACGGCGATCGGCGACCTCGACGTGGAGGTCAACGAGGTCGTGCTGGTCGGGCCAGGTGACCCGCTGCCGGCCGTCCCGGGCGGGCTCCTCGTCGTGCAGGACCACTCGGTGCTCGACGCGGTCGACGCGGCGGCCGTCGTGGTGCGAGGGCCGGCGCCCGCGCTCGACATACCTGTGCTCGTCGCACCGGACGACCTGCCGTGGCACCACTTGCTGCAGCTGCTCACCCAGGCGGTCTCGGCGTCGGGCAGCAGCGGCGCGATGGGTGACCTGTTCGCACTGGCCAACTCGATCGCGGCGATGGTCGGAGGCGCCGTCGCCATCGAGGACCCGTCCCGGCGTGTGCTCGCCTACTCCTCGTTGCCCGACCAGCCCATCGACCCTGCCCGTCAGCAGGGCATCCTCGGTCGTCAGGTCCCGGACCTGTCGGGAAACGACGCCATCTACCGCGAGATGCAGCGGGCAACGGGTGTCGTCCGGATCCCTGCCAACGGTGAGGTGCTGCCCCGGCTCGCGGTCGCGGTCCGTGCGGGTGCCGAGCTGCTCGGCTCCCTCTGGGTCGTCGAGGCGACACCGCTGCCGGCCGAGTCCGAGCAGGCGCTGCTCGACGCGGGCCGGCTCGCTGCCCTGCACCTGCTGCGCGCTCGGGCCGGCGGGGAGGTCGAGCGCCGGGCGCGCGGGGAGTTGCTCCGCGGGCTGCTCGACGGCCGATCGGCGCCCCAGATCGCCGCGACCCGGCTCGGCCTCGACGCGGGCACTTCCGTTGCCGTGCTGGGGTTCTCCCTGCCGTCCGCCGTCGCAGGTGACGAGCTCGACGCCGATGCCGTTGCCGATGTCGTGCAGCTGCAGTGCGCCGCGGTGCGGCCGCGCTCCAGCGTGCTCGTGCAGCTCGGCACGGTGTACGCCCTCGTCCCGGACCTGCCCCGGCCGGCCCTGCTCTCGCTGGCGCGGGCAGTGGTCGACCGTGCCAGGGTGCCGCTCGCGGGGGCCGTCGGAGCGACGGTGCTGCTGCACGAGGTGACCCGGTCGCGAGCCGACGTGGACGCGGTGCTGCGCCTGCAGCCCCCCGGGTCCGTCGCTGCCGTCGAGGACGTGCTCCCGCAGGTGGTGCTCCTGCACCTGCAGGCGCACCTCGCCGGGCAGCCGCACCTTCGACTGCCCGCGGTGGACCGGATGATCGAGCACGACCACGAGCACCAGACGCCCTACGTCGAGTCTGTCCTCGCGTACCTGTCCGCCAACGCCGACGTACCAGCAGCGGCGGACAGCGTCAGCGTCCACCCCAACACCTTCCGCTACCGGCTGCGCCGGGTGCGTGAGCTGTTCGACCTCGACCTGGAGGACCCCGACGTGCGCCTCGTCGTCTGGATGCAGCTGCGGACCCGCCGATGATGCCGTGGCTCGAGGAACTGGTGTCGTGCGAGTCGCCCTCGTCCGTGCCGGCGGCGACCCTCGAGTGCGGCCGCGTCTTCTCGGCACTCGCCCATCCCCTGCTCGGAGCTGCTGAGCGCATCGAGATCGACGGG
>JBHEMB010000290.1:0-4240 GCA_046262855.1 Mycobacteriales bacterium
CATGCGGCTGGAGGAGGCGATGGCCGAGCTCCAGGAGCGATTCGACCTCGACGCAGGCGACCTGAACCTGGATCTCGGCCCCCTCGGACCGCTCCTGCCCATCGACGACGCCTGACAGAGATGATGTAGGTGAGCACCTCCCGACGGGGTCTGACCCAAGCCCTGACTGACTTCGGGTCTTCAACGGGATCCGTCGGTTGGCCGCTGCGGGGCCCTGCTGCACGTCACCGGGTTGAGCTTCGTGACCTCATAGGAGCCTGCGCACACAGGCGCCCATCACTGTCTTGTCCGCTCGCTCTGGCTGGTGCGTGCCATCCACCACCGGTTGAGAGGAAGGACGGCGATGTCCACCATCGCACCCCAGGGCGCTGCTCGTGAAGTCGTTGGCGGCGTCGACACCCACAAGGACACCCACACCGCGGCGGTGCTCGACGCCGCGGGTCGGGTTCTTGGTACTGAGCAGTTCGCCGCGACGGCGGCGGGCTATGCCGCGCTGCTGAACTGGTTGCAGGGCCACGGGCAGCTGCTGAAGGTCGGCGTCGAGGGCACCGGCGTCTACGGCGCCGGGCTGACCGAGCACCTCCAGAAGCGGAAGATCGAGCTGGTCGAGGTCGACCGACCCGACCGCAAGACCCGCCGGTTCCAAGGCAAGTCCGACCCGATCGACGCGGTCGCCGCCGCTCGGGCCGCCCTCGCGGAGGTCCGCACCGGCACCCCGAAGGAACGAGGCGGCCCCGTCGACGGGCTTCGTGCGCTGCGGGTGGCCCGCCGCGACGCCGTGGACGCCCGGGCGCAGGTCATGAAGCGCATCAAGGCCCTCGTGGTCACCGCTCCCGAGCAGCTCCGCACGCAGCTGAACAGTCTGACTGACCGCGTCCTGATCACGACCTGCGCCGGCCTGCGCCCAGGAGTCGGTGACCCGCTCGACGTTCAGGTCGCCGACCCGATCGTCGCCTCCAAGGTCGCCCTGAAGGCTCTGGGACGGCGCCACCAGCAGCTGTCCGACGACATCGCCGACCTCGACGCGCTGCTCACCCCGCTGATCGCTGCGCTCGCCCCGGACCTGCTGGCGAAGAACGGCGTCGGCACCGACGTCGCCGGTCAACTCCTGGTGACCGTCGGGGACAACCCCGACCGGCTGCGCAACGAGAGCGCGTTCGCCGCCCTCACCGGGACCAGCCCTATCCCTGCCAGCAGCGGCAAGACCAACGGCCGGCATCGCCTCAACCGCGGCGGAGACCGCCAAGCCAACTGCGCTCTCTACCGCGTCACGATCTGCCGGATGCGCTGGGACCCACGTACAAAGGCCTACGTCGAACGACGCACCACCGAAGGACTCAGCAAGAAGGAGATCATCCGCTGCCTCAAGCGCTACATCGCCCGAGAGCTCTTCCTGGATCTACAAGCACTCGGAACCACTTGACGATCCATAGGAGCATCCCCGGTCCGCGAGGTGTGCGGCGTGCCACCGTCGTACGCCCGCGTGGGCCCGCACACCTCCGCGAGCCGGGACCCGGGGGAGGGGCGGGAGAGCGCTCGGTCTACCGTGGCGGAGTGCAAGGAGTTCAGCGGTGAGCGTGCTCGACGAGATCCTCGTCGGGGTCCGGGAGGACCTGGCTGCGCGGCAGGCAGTGACCAGCCTGAGCGAGCTGAAGGACCGGGCAGCGCAGCGGTCGCCCGCCAAGGACGGTGTGCAGGCCCTGAAGCAGGCCGGGGTCCAGGTGATCGCCGAGGTGAAGCGGATGAGCCCGAGCAAGGGGCGGCTCGCGGAGATCGCTGACCCGGCTGCGCTGGCCCAGGAGTACGAGGCCGGCGGCGCGGCCGTGATCAGCGTGCTCACCGAGGGCCGCAAGTTCGGCGGCAGCCTGCAGGACTTCGACGCGGTACGTGCCAAGGTCGAGGTTCCCTTGCTGCGCAAGGACTTCATCGTGTCGAGCTACCAGCTGTGGGAGGCGCGCGCGCACGGTGCCGACCTGGTCCTGCTCATCGTCGCGGCCCTCGAGCAGGAGGCCCTGATCAGCCTCCTGGAGCGGACGGTCAGCCTCGGCATGACACCGCTCGTGGAGGCGCACGACGAGCTCGAGGTGGTGCGCGCCCTGGATGCCGGGGCCCGGATCGTCGGCATCAACGCCCGCAACCTCAAGACGCTCGAGGTGGACCGCGAGATCTTCGCGCGGCTCGCGCCGGAGATCCCGGAGCACGTCGTCAAGGTCGCCGAGTCGGGGGTGCGGGACGCCCACGACCTGCTGTCGTACGCCGGCAACGGTGCCGACGCTGTCCTGGTCGGAGAAGGGGTCGTCAAGGACGGCAACCCGCGACAGGCAGTGGCCGCGCTCGTCACCGCGGGCGCGCACCCTGCAGCTCGGCACCAGCAGTGAGCCATCCCACGTGACCCAGCTGGATCTCCCTGACGCGAGCGGCCACTTCGGGCCGTACGGCGGTCGGTTCGTCCCCGAGGCGCTGATCGCAGCCCTCGACCAGCTGGCCGACGAGCACGAGGCCGCGAAGCACGACGAGGCCTTCCTGGCCGAGCTCGACGACCTGCAGCGCAACTACGCCGGCCGGCCCACCCCGCTGACCGAGGCCAAGCGCTTCGGCGCCGCCATCGGAGCGCGGGTCTTCCTCAAGCGCGAGGACCTCGCGCACACCGGCAGCCACAAGGTCAACAACGTCCTGGGCCAGGCGCTGCTCACCAAGCGGATGGGCAAGACCCGCGTCATCGCCGAGACCGGCGCCGGCCAGCACGGCGTCGCGACGGCGACCGCCGCGGCGCTGTTCGGCTTCGAGTGCACGGTCTACATGGGTGAGGAGGACACCCGCCGACAGGCCCTCAACGTCGCGCGGATGCGGCTGCTCGGTGCCGAGGTGGTCCCCGTCACGACGGGGACCAAGACCTTGAAGGACGCCACCAACGAGGCCTTCCGCGACTGGGTCGCGAACGTCGAGACGACGCACTACGCGATCGGCTCGGTCGTCGGTCCGCACCCGTTCCCGATGCTGGTCCGCGACTTCCAGCGGATCATCGGCGTGGAGGCCCGCCAGCAGCTGCTCGACCGCATCGACCGGCTCCCCGACGC
Source organism: Mycobacteriales bacterium (assembly GCA_046262855.1). Classification (GTDB taxonomy): domain Bacteria; phylum Actinomycetota; class Actinomycetes; order Mycobacteriales; family SCTD01; genus RYN-111. The sequence goes on from JBHEMB010000290.1 coordinate 3,078, forward strand.
CGCGATCGCGTGCGTCGGCGGCGGATCGAACGCCATCGGCCTGTTCCACCGCTTCATCACCGACGAGGAGGTTTCGCTCATCGGCTGCGAGGCCGGCGGCCAGGGGGTGAGCACCGGCCACCACGCCGCGCCGCTCACCGCAGGCAGCCCTGGCGTGCTGCACGGCGCGCGGTCCTACCTGATGCAGGACGACGACGGTCAGACCCTCGACACCCACAGCATCAGCGCCGGCCTCGACTACCCCGGCGTGGGCCCCGAGCACGCCTGGCTGCGCGACCAGCACCGGGCGGAGTACCGCGGCGTCAGCGACGCCGACGCCATGGCCGCCCTCGAGCTGCTCGCCAAGACCGAGGGCATCCTCTGTGCTATCGAGTCCGCGCACGCCTTCGCCGGTGCCAGGCAGTGGGCGGCGGAGAACGGCCCGGGCAAGGTGATCGTTGTCAACTGCTCCGGGCGCGGCGACAAGGACGTGGACACGGCGGCGCGCTGGTTCGGCCTGGTGTCCGAGCAGGACATCGAGAGAGCCTCGGCCGAGGGGGCCGCACACGAATGACGCGCATCGACGAGCTCTTCGCGCACACCGGAGCGGAGGGCCGGGCCGCCCTGGTGGGCTACCTCCCGGTCGGGTTCCCGGACGTACCCCAGAGCATCGCCGCCATGATCGCCATGATCGAAGGCGGCGTGGACCTCGTCGAGGTCGGGGTGCCCTACACCGATCCCGGCATGGACGGTCCTGTGATCCAGGTCGCCGTCGACGCGGCCCTTCGGGCGGGGACGAGGGTGGCGCACGTCTTCGAAGCGGTCCAGGCCGTCAGCGCCCACGCACCGGTCGTGGTCATGGGGTACTGGAACCCGATCGAGAAGCTCACGCCAGCGGTCTTCGCCCAGCGGCTCAAGGCTGCGGGCGGTTCCGGCGCGATCACGCCCGACCTCATCCCTGAGGAGGCGACGCCCTGGCTCGAGGCCGCCCGTGCCCACGACCTCGACCCGATCTTCCTCGTCGCCCCGAGCAGCACCGACGAACGCCTCGAGGTGGTCGGCAGGGCGACCCGCGGTTTCGTCTACGCCGCCAGCACCATGGGCGTGACGGGCACCCGCGACACCGTCAGCAACCGCGCTGAGGAGCTCGTCGCGCGCACCCGCAAGCACACCGAGGTGCCGGT
>JBHEMB010000291.1:0-4969 GCA_046262855.1 Mycobacteriales bacterium
TCGACCGGGTGCGATCGTCGACGCAGGTGGTGCAGGACTTCATGACGGAGTTCCACGAGGCGACTCAGCGGCTCCAGTCGTTCTCCGGCTGAGCTCGAGCATTCCTGACCGATGGCCGGATGCGGTCGCCTACGTGCGTAGGTCCAGAACCGAAGGAGAACCAACGTGCAGTCCGCTGTCGTCACCGGCGCAGGTAGTGGGATGGGTCGAGTGCTTGCGGCGCGGCTTGCCCAGCGTGGCATGCACGTGCTGGCGCTCGACAGAGAGGAACGCGGCATCAAGGAGCTCGCTGCGGTCAACCCCGGCGTCACAGCTCTGGCCGTCGACGTCACCGACGCTGCTGCCGTCGCAGAGGCGCTGGGTGACCAGGCCTACGACCTCGTCGTGACCGCCGCCGGCATCGGGCACACCGGCAGGGTCGACGAGACCGACCCTGGCACGCACGCCCGGCTCATCGGCGTGAACTACCTCGGCACCGTCAACACGGTGACCGCCGCGCTGCCGGCCATGGAACGCACCGGGACCGGACGCGTGGTGGTCTTGCGCCTCGCTTGCCGGCTGGGTGCCGGCACCTCAGCACGCTCCATATGGGGCGACCAAAGCCGCGTTGGTCTTCTGGGCACAGGTGCTGCAGAAGGAGCTCCGGCCGAAGGGCCTGAAGGTCACCTGCGTCTGTCCCTCGGCTGTTGCGACTCCGCTGCTCGATGACATGCCGGCGGCGAAGAACACCAAAGCCTCCGCGGTCAAGCCCGCGACGCCCGAGCAGATCGCGGACGCGGTCCTCAAGGCGGTCGACCACGACCGGTTCTGGGTCTTCCCACGCGAAGCCCGGGTGCTGCAGTCCTTCCAGCGCCACTTCCCGCGGCTGCTTGGCGCGTTGACGGACCGGCTCGTCGGGACGTAGCCAGTCCTCAGGCCAAGCATATAGAGTGTCCCGAATGGGAGATAGTCCCCTCGCGGACCCCTTGGCCGGTGTCCGGGTCCTCGACCTGTGCGACGGCAAGGCCGAGCTGACCAGCAGGCTGCTCGGTGACCTCGGCGCCGATGTCATCCGCATCGAGCCGCCGCAGGGGAGTCGCGCCAGGGCGATGGAGCCGCTCGTCGACGGCATCAGCCTGTACGACGCGACGCGCAACACCAACAAGCGCTCGGTGTCGCTGGACCTCTCGCGCGATGCCGACAGAGACCACTTCTGGCGGCTCGTCGACAGCAGCGACATCGTCGTGGAGGACAGCCTGCCGGGGCTTCTGGAGGCGGCCGGCGTAGGCCCAGCGGCGATGCGAGCACGTCGGCCCGCCCTTGTCGTCGTGTCCGTCACCGACTTCGGCCAGACCGGTCCGTACCGGGACTGGCAGGCGACCGAGCACACCCACCTCGCGATGGCTGGGGTCCTTGCCCGCTCGGGGATCCCTGGGAGTCCGCCGCTGCTCCCGCCCGGCCGGCTGGCTACGGTGACCGCGGCGACGTCTGCGGCCTGGTCGGCCCTGATTGCGTACTGGAACAGTCTCGAGACCGGACAGGGCGACTACGTCGACGTCTCGATCTACGAGGCGACGGCCCAGTCGCTCGACCCGGGCTACGGGATCGGTGGCAGCGCGACGGCGGGCCGAACATTCAGCGACGCGCCCCGCGGACGACCAGACGCGCGGCACCTCTATCCGCTGTTCCCTTGCGCCGACGGGCATGTCCGGCTCTGCGTGCTGTCGCCACGCCAGTGGCAGGGCCTCTTCCACTGGCTCGGCGAGCCCGCGGAGCTGTCCGACCCGGCGCTCGCGAACATGCGGAAGCGGCAGGCCGCGCACGAGCTCATTTTCCCCATCGTGGCCAAGCACTTCGCCGACAAGACCCGGGCTCAGCTCGTCGCGGAGGGGTCTTCCTTCGGGGTGCCGGCCGGTGCGCTGCACACGCCGAGCGAGGTCCTTGCCGCCGACCAGTTCGCCGTACGCCAAGCCTTTTGCGAGATCGAGGTCCCACCCGGCGTGCCGGCGAAACTCGTCAACGGGCTCCTCGAGCTCGACGGCCGACGGGCGGGAGTCCGGCTGGCCGCCCCGGCGCTCGGCCAGCACACGGCGGAGGTCCTGTCGGAGGTGCCGACCCGGCCGAGCCCGCCACCGGTCGCTGCCGGGCAGCGTCGGCCGCTCGAGGGCCTTCGCGTGCTCGATCTCGGGGTCATCGTGGTCGGGGCCGAGACGGGTCGGCTGCTCGCCGACCTGGGTGCCGAGGTCGTGAAGGTCGAGAACCGCGCCTTCCTCGACGGCAGCAGGGCCAACGGGGCCGAGGCCGGCATGACGGTCACCTTCGCCTGGGGCCATCGCAACAAGAGCAGCCTCGGGCTCAACCTCCGTGAGCCGCGCGGGTTGGAGCTGTTCAAGCAGCTGGTGCGCGACGCCGACGTGGTCCTCACCAACTTCAAGCCAGGAACGCTGGAATCCCTCGGCCTGGGGTACGACATCCTCAGGGCGCTCAACCCTGGGGTGGTGCTCGTCGAGTCCAGCGCCTACGGCCCGACCGGTCCGTGGAGCCGGCGGATGGGCTACGGCCCGTTGGTGCGCGCCGAGGCTGGCGTGAGCGGGCTGTGGCGGTACCCCGAGAAGCCTGACAGCTTCAGCGATGCCTCCACCATCTACCCGGATCACGTCGGTGCCCGGATCGGCGCGATGGCGGTGCTTGCCCGGCTCGTCGCGCGGCGACGGACAGGCAACGGTGGCCACATCGCCATCGCGCAGGCCGAGGTCGTGCTCGACCAGTTCGGCGATCTGCTGGCCGCGGAGTCGCTTTCCCCTGGCTCGATGACGGCTGTCGGCAACGAGCTGCCGGGGGATGCCCCGCGTGGCGTCTTCCCGTGCGCTGGTGAGGACGAGTGGATCGTGGTCAGCATCCGTGGCGGGAGCGACTGGAAGAGCCTTGCGGCGCTGATCGGTTGTGAGGAGACGTCGGAGAAGCGCGGCTGGACGTCCGCCACCGGTCGGCTCGCCGACCGCGTCGCCGTCGACAGCGCGGTCGCCTCGTGGACATGCGAGCGGCCGCCCCGGCAGGCGATGGTCGAGCTCCAGGCGGCCGGCATCCCCGCCGGGATGATGCAACGGGTCGCTGACTTCCCTGAGGACCCACAGCTCATCGCCCGTCGCTTCCTCCGGCCGCTGACCCATCCGCTGCTGCCTGAGGGGTACGCCTGCGAAGGGCTGCCGGCGCTGTTCGAGAACGTCCCGGATCCGGGGACCGGGCCGGCACCCCTGCTCGGCCAGCAGACCCGCGAGCTGGGCCGAAGGCTGCTGAAGCTGTCCGCAGCCGAGATCGACGAGCTCCTCAAGAGCGGTGTCCTCGAGGAGACCTGACAGCCGCGCCCTGGACAGCTAGATTATGAGTATCCTGAATTAAAGGACGGCTCCTGGAGGCCAGCATGTACACCCTGTTCAGCGTCGACGACCACATCGTGGAGCCCGCCCACGTGCGGGCCGATCGCGTGCCAGCCGCGTACCAGGAGCGGGTGCCGCACGTCGTCGAGCGCGACGGTCGACAGGTCTGGGTGTGGGAGGGCGGCCAGGAGCTGACCATGGGACTCAACGCGGTGGCCGGCAAGCCGCGCGAGGAGTGGGGCATGGAGCCGGCCCGCTTCGAGGACATGATCCCCGGCTGCTACGACCCGGTCGAGCGCTCGAAGGACCTGCTGTCCAACGGCATCTTCGCCAGCGTGGCGTTCCCGACCCTGCCTGGCTTCGGTGGCCGCAAGTTCGCCACCTTCGAGGACAAGGATCTCGCACTGGTCTGCGTGCAGGCATGGAACGACTACATGATCGAGGAGTGGTGCGGAGCGGCTCCCGAGATGTTCGTCCCCATGCACATCCTGCCGGTCTGGGACGTCGACCTGTGCGTGCAGGAGAACGAGCGGATGGCGGGCAAGGGCAGCCGCGCGATCTGCTTCATCGAGGACCCGCAGATGGTGGGCTGCCGAACTACCACGCCGGCTACTGGGAGCCGCTGTTCGCGTCGGCCCAGGAGACTGATCTCCCGGTGTGCATGCACATCGGCTCCGGCGGAGCCGTGGTCAACCTCGACGGCCTCAACCCGATGACCGAGATCGCGGCCGCGTTCACGCAGGCGGCTCGGTCGTCGGTGAACATGATGGTCAGCCCGATCCCGCGCAAGTTCCCCGACGTGAAGCTGGTCTGGTCCGAGGGCGGCATCGGCTGGATCCCCGCCGCGATCGAGCGGGCTGACCGGCAGTGGGAGCGGCACGGCTTCTGGACGCACCTCGACAACCACGACATCAAGCCGTCGGACGTGGCGCGCAAGAACATGTGGTTCTGCATGATCGAGGAGCCGGTCGGCATCAAGTACCGCCATGACTTCCAGGTCGAGAACATCCTCTGGGAGTCCGACTACCCGCACGCCGACACCCCGTTCCCCAAGACGCAGATGTCCGCGAAGGAGGTCTTCGCAGGCATCCCGCAGGACGAGGTCGACCTCATCACGCACAAGAACGCCGAGAAGCTCTTCAACTTCGCGCTCTCGCAGCGGCTCATCGACGCTTACAGCACACCCAACGCCTGATGACGCTCGCGCCCCAGCGCACCGGTGATGTCCTCTACGAGAAGCGCGACCACATCGCGTTCATCACCCTCAACCGACCCGAGCGGGCCAACGCGCTCACAGCGGCCATGGGTGAGACCGTCCGGGCCATCTGGGAGGACGTGCGCGACGACCCGTACGTCCGGTGCGCCGTCGTCTCGGCAACCGGCGACAAGTACTTCTCGACCGGCGCCGACGTCGACATCGTCGCCGCGAACGGCCGGGTCGCGTCCGGCATGGGTCCCCTGTCGGAGGAGGTCCGCTGGTCGCCGTACCAGAACCGGGTCTGGAAGCCTGTGGTGTGCGCGGTCAACGGCATGGTCGTCGGCGGCGGGCTGCACTTCGTCGTGGACAGCGACATCATCATCGCCTCGGAGAACGCCACGTTCCTCGACACCCA
>JBHEMB010000292.1:0-4451 GCA_046262855.1 Mycobacteriales bacterium
CCCATCGCCAGGTACTTGCCGACGACGAGCGCGAGGTCGGTGACGCCCGCCGTGCCGAGCTCCTTCTCCAGATCGCTGATGAGCTCGTCCGTGATCGCCGTGCTGTCCGTGCAGAACAGCTCGGTGAACCGCAGTGCCTTCTTCTCCAGTTCCGTCAGCAGGTCGCTGGTCGCGAAGTCGGTAACGGTCGCCAGCGTCTGCTCGTCGAGACCGCTGTCCTGGCGACGGAACTCCAGGCAGGTCGTGCACTGGTTCAGGTTGGCGATCAGGTAGCGCACGAGCTCGTGCAGACGGGGGTCGATCGGGCTGGCCGCGATCCCCTTTTCGTAGCCGAGCACCACGTCGACGAAGTGCGGCGCGGCCATCAGCGCCTTTCCTACGTCGAGCCCGTCGCCCTCAGGCAGGTCGATGCGTGCCACGGTTCCTCCTGGTGTCCTCGCCGCGAAAGGTACGCGAAGCGGGAGCGCTTGCCGCTAGGGTCCGCCTCCATGACTCAGCCCACCAGGCCCAACCTCACCGCCGGTGTCCTCGGGGCGGTGGTGGGAGCCCTGCTCGGAGCGGTCGGCTGGGCGCTGCTCGTCTCGGTGACCAACTTCAAGATCGGGTACGCGGCCGTCGGAGTGGGCGCTCTCACCGGGCTGCTCGCCGGCCGTCTCGGTGGCGGCGCACCGCAGCTACCAGCCGTCTCTGCTGCCGTCGGTCTGGTCGGCTGCTTCGTCGGTGATCTCCTCACGGATGCGCACGTGCTCTCCTCCGAGCTGCACGACCGGGGCACCGACCTGTCGATGTTCCGGATCCTCAGGACCGCCGTCGAGCACCCCTCGGCGTTCGGGTGGCCGTTGTACAAGGCCGGCTTCGGCTTCCTCGACGTGGTCTTCTACGCCTTCGCTGCCCTCGCCGCCTTTCGGCTCGCGACCAGGCACGGCCTGGCCCACCAGCAGCCGGACAGAGCCCCGACCCTCACTTGAGCAGGCGGGACATCCTGCGGTCGGCGAGCGGCTTGCCCTCGGTCTGACACGTCGCGCAGTACTGCAGTGACTTGGTCGCGAACGACACCTCGCGGACCTCGTCGCCGCACCTGGGGCAGGGCAGCCCGGTGCGGCCGTGCACGCTGAGGTTGCTCTTCTTCTCGGCCTTCAGCTCCGCTGCCGCCGTACCCGCCGAGCGCTGCACGGCTGCGCCCAGGGTCTGCTGGATCGCCCGGTGCAGCGCCTCCACCTCCTCCGCCGTGAGGTTGCCGGCCGGCTTGAAGGGCGACATCTTCACCTCCCAGAGCACCTCGTCGCTGTAGGCGTTGCCGAGCCCGGCGATCAGCGACTGGTCGGTCAGTACGCCCTTCACCTGAGAGCGCACACCGGACAGCAGCTCGTGGAGCCGGGTGACGGTGAACTCCTCCGACAGCGGGTCGATGCCCAGCCGCGCGACCCCGGGCACCTCCGACGGGTCACGCACGATGTAGACGGCCAGCCGCTTCTGGGTCCCCGCCTCGGTGAGGTCGAACCCGGCGCCGTTGTCGAGGTGGACCCGCACGCCGATCGGACCCTTCCCCATCCGCGGCGGTGCCGGCGGCAGGCTCTCCCGCCAGTGCAGCCACCCAGCCCGGGCGAGGTGGGTGACGAGGTGCAGGCCGCTCACGTCGAGGTCGAGGAACTTGCCGTGCCGCGAGGCACCGGTGATCTGGAGTCCGGCCAACGAGGCCGGCGCGGGGTCGTAGGTCTTGAGCACGTGGATGCCGGGCACGTCGACCCGGGCGACGACCCGCCCGACGGCGTGCTCGCGCAGGAACGTCACCAGCGACTCGACCTCAGGCAGCTCGGGCACGGCTTCACGTTAGGGTCCGCGCGTGGATGAGCGCGAGTTCCTCCGGGCTTACGACCCGAGCGCCTTTCCCCCGTTCGCGGTCACGGTCGACGTGGTGCTGCTGACCGTCCGCGAGGGCGTGCTCTCTGTGCTGCTGGTCGAGCGCGAGACCCACCCTTTCCGGGGGCGCCTCGCGCTGCCCGGCGGCTTCGTGCAGGTCGACGAGGACCTCGATGCAGCCGCCGTACGCCGGCTGGAGCAGGAGACCGGCGTACGACGGTCGGTGGCCCACGTCGAGCAGCTCGGCGCCTTCGGGGATCCCCGGCGGGACCCGCGGATGCGAGTCGTCTCGGTGCCGTACCTGGTCTTCGCGCCTGACCTGCCCGCGCCGACCCCGGGGACCGGCGCCTCCTGGGTCGCGTGGGTGCCCGTGCGGGCGGTCGAGTCCGACCGGCTCGCCTTCGACCACGCGGCGGTGCTCGCCGCGGGCGTCGAGCGGGCCCGCGCCAAGCTCGAGTACTCGCCGGTCGCCGCCGCTTTCTGCGCCGAGGAGTTCACCGTCGCGGACCTGCGTCGGGTGTACGAAGCGGTGTGGGGCGTGCCGCTGGATCCCCGCAACTTCCACCGCAAGACCACCGGGACGCCCGGCTTCCTCGTGCCGGTGGGACGGGACTCGGTGCCCGGACCCGGCGGCGGTCGGCCGGCTGCCCTCTACCGCCGGGGCGACGCTCAGCTGCTGCACCCCGCGATGCTCCGGCCGCACTGACCGGCCGGACCGCCCCTAGCATCGAGCGTGTGGACACCACGACCGTGGTGCTGGCGGCTGCCGCCGGTGTAGCAGGTGTCGCCCTCGGGGCGTATCTCGTGGTGGCACTGCGCCCGCGGCACCGGGTCGCCACGATCGCGTCCACGCCGGGAAACCCGTACGGACCGAGCGCCGCCGCCGTCCTCGAAGCTCTCCCCGTGGCCGTGCTCATCGTCGACGTCGCGGAGGAGGTGCTGCTCGGCAACCGCGCAGCCCGCGACCTCGGGCTCGTCCGCGACGGCGTGCTGGCTGCGCTGCCGCAGCTGCGTCAGCTGGTGAGGGACACCCGGGTCTATGGCAGGCCGCACGACGCCGAGCTCGAGTCGCCGCTCGTCCGGCCAGGCCGGCCACCCGCGGTCTACCGCGCCCGGCTCGCCCCGGTCGGCGACGGCACCGTCGCGGTGCTGCTCGAGGACGTGACCGACGCACGCCGGCTGGAGGACGTCCGCCGCGACTTCGTCGCCAATGTCTCCCATGAGCTCAAGACACCTGCCGCCGCGCTCGGTCTGCTGAGCGAAGCGCTGCAGGACGCCGCTGACGAGCCCCAGGCGGTCCGGACCTTCGCCGCCCAGGCGCAGCGAGAGTCGACCCGGCTCGGCTCGCTCGTGCAGGACCTCGTCGCCCTGTCACGCCTCGAGGGCGCTGAGCGTCATCCGGAGCCCGACGTGGTGCGCCTCGACCAGGTGGTCGCCGAGGCCGTCGACCGAGTGCAGACGACGGCGCAGTCCCGCGGCATCACCGTCGTCCGCAGCGGCGACCCCGGCATCCGCCTGACCGGCAGCGAAGCCCAGCTGAGGACCGCTATCGGCAACCTGCTCGAGAACGCGGTGAACTACAGCCCCGACGGTGCCCGCGTCGTGGTCGGGGCTCGCGTCGTGCAGGAGCAGACCGGTCGGGTCGTCGAGGTCAACGTCGTCGATGAGGGAATCGGCATCAGCGAGAAGGACGCGGAGCGGGTGTTCGAGCGGTTCTACCGCGCCGATCCCGCGCGGTCCCGCGACACCGGCGGCACCGGCCTCGGGCTCGCCATCGTCAAGCACGTCGCCAGCAACCACGGCGGCACCGTCTCGGTGCGCAGCACCGAGGGCTCCGGCTCCACGTTCACACTGCGGCTGCCAGCCGCCGAGGAAGCACCGCTGGAGCTGATTGCTGAGGAGAACATCCGATGACACGTGTACTCGTCGTGGAGGACGAGGAGTCCATCTCCGAGCCGCTCGCCTACATGTTGCGCAAGGAGGGGTTCGAGGTGTCGGTGGCGGGCGACGGCCCGAGCGGCCTCGCCGTCTTCGACCGCGACGGGGCCGACATCGTGCTGCTCGACCTCATGCTGCCCGGGCTGTCGGGCACGGAGGTCTGCCGCGAGCTCCGCACCCGGTCGGCCGTTCCCGTCATCATGCTCACGGCCCGGGACAGCGAGGTCGACAAGGTCGTCGGCCTCGAGCTCGGCGCCGACGACTACGTCACCAAGCCGTTCAGCCACCGTGAGCTGGTTGCCCGGATCCGCGCCGTGCTGCGCCGGCACTCCGGCTCCGGCCAGGCGGAGGACGTGGCCACCCTCGAGGCCGGCCCGGTCCGGATGGACGTCGAGCGGCACCTGGTGACAGTGAACGGCGACCCCGTCCCCCTGCCGCTGAAGGAGTTCGACCTGCTCGAGCTGCTGCTGCGCAACGTGGGACGGGTGCTCACGCGGGGCCAGCTCATCGACCGCGTCTGGGGCAGCGACTACGTCGGGGACACCAAGACCCTCGACGTCCACGTCAAGCGCCTGCGCGGGAAGATCGAGGAGGAGCCGTCGCGGCCCCGGCGTCTCGTCACCGTCCGCGGCCTGGGCTACAAGCTCGAAGTC
>JBHEMB010000293.1:0-6813 GCA_046262855.1 Mycobacteriales bacterium
GAGGCGGCGCGCGCCTTCCGCCCCATCACCTCCTTGCTCGAGGAGCTGCTCAGCGAAGCAATGTCGGCAGGCATCGTGCGGCCGGCCCTGGGCCAGGAGGCAGTGGGTGTCGTGATGCAGTCGATCATGTTCGCATCGTTCTCCAGCACCATCGGCGGCGCCAGCGAAGCGACGTGGTCGGAGGGCGACGCCGAGCAGCTCTGGGACCTGCTCCGCAACGGCTTCGGGCGGCCCGGCCAGCCTCGATAGTCATCGCGTTGAGGTGCCTCAGCCCGACCTCGCCGCCACCAGCTTCCTGAAGTCCCAGCTGACCACCTTCTCCGGAACCAGCCTCAGCCAGGCATGTCGCCCGTCAGCGACGAACGCGCCACCGGCGTACTTGGCACCGAACATCGCCTCCGGGACTGCCAACGCGTCGCTGGGCTCGGCCGTCCTCGGCACCTCACCGACCACCTCGACGGTGCCGATCAGCTCGACACCGCACAGCTCCGTGAAGGCCTCACCGGCATCCACGAGCACGGAGACCCGAGGGTCGCGCACGACGTTGGTCCAGCGCTGGCTGGCGACGACGGAGTTCATCCAGAGGGCGGAGCCGTCCCACACGAACCACAGGGCGGAGACGTGCGGCGAGCCGTCGGCACCGATCGTCGCGACGCGGCAGGTCCGCTGGGCCTGGAGGAAGGCCTCGCGTTCCTCGGGACTCATCGCGATCCTGCCGCCGCGGCGCTGCGGCCGAACGGGACTCTCGCTCACGCTGTTCTCCTCGTCGTCATCCAGTGCGCACCCGACGTCGCGAACCGTAGTAGTCACTCCCGCACGTTCGCCGGGTCTCGAGGTGTGCGGGCCCACGCGGGCGCACGCCGGTGGCAGCCCGCACACCTCCCAGCCCGGTCCGAAGGTGTCAGCCGAGGACCACTACCCCCGGTAGTCAGTGGTCTCGGCGAGATCTGCCGCGGCCTGCATGAAGGCCGGCACGAGAGCGCCGAAGGCCTGCAGCTTCTCGTTGTCCGATGCCCGCTGGTAGCCCTGCTCGAGCACGATCGACAGCTTCCACTTCGCCAGCACGATGTAGTAGTCGATGTCGTCGACCTGCCGCCCGGAGACGTCGCTGTAGTGCTGCAGCACCTGGTCGCGGCTGGGCATGCTGGTCATGTCGACGTACTTCATGACGGCAGCAGAGTTGCTCGCGTCCGGCCAGCTGGTCAACATCCAGCCGAGGTCCAGCTTCGGGTCGCCGATGGTCCCCATCTCCCAGTCGACGATCGCGGCCAGCTTGGCCGGTGCACCGTGCTGGTACATGACGTTTGCGAACTGGTAGTCGCCGTGCATGAGGCCGGGGATGTAGTCGCGGGGCTTGGTCGCGCGCAGCCAGGCAGCCGCCTCGTCCATGCCAGGCAGCTCACGGCCCTTGCTGCGCTCGAAGAACGACGTCCAGCGATCCACCTGCCGCTCGTGGAAGCCGTCCGGACGACCGAGGTCTGCGAGGCCCTTCGCCTGCCAGTCGACCTTCGACAACAGCGCGATGCCCTCAGCCAGCTGGTACGACAGGCTGGCGCGCGCGTCGAGGTCGGCGTCGAAGGGCGCCGGCCAGCTGTCCTTGTGGTCCATCGGCGACCACCCGTCCACGAAGCCCATCAGGTAGAAGGTGCGACCCAGGACGCTGACGTCGTCGCAGACCGCCACGGCCTCGGTGTGTGGGACGTCGGTGCCCTCGAGTGCCTCGATGATCCGCCACTCGCGCAAGATGCCGGCGTCCCGGGACTCCGGTGCTTCGGGCGGCGGGATCCGCAGCGCGCAGTGGAGCTCGCCGCGCGTCACCTCGTACACCTCGTTCTGCGCACCGCCGGCGAGCAGCCGCAGCTCGAGCGGAGCGCCCTCACCGGGGAGGTCGGTCGTGTCGAGCCACTTCTCCAGGGCCTGTGCGTCGATCACGGGACCGACACCTCGGCGAGCTGCTTCGCGATCTTCTCGCGGGCGGCGGCCCGCCGCGTCGGCAGGTGCATCGAGGGCCAGTCGGTCTCGCTCGGCTGGTAGTCGCGCAGCACCTGCCGGGCGACGGTCACCTTGTGCACCTCGGTCGGGCCGTCGACCAGACCCATCACGACGGAGCCCAGCGGCAGCTTGTGGAAGGGCATCTCGTTGCTGGAGCCCAGGGCTCCGTGCACCTGGATGGCGCGCATGGTGATGTCGTGCAGGACGGTCGGCATGACGGCCTTCACGGCCGAGATGTCCTTGCGGACCTTGCGGTAGTCATTGTGCTTGTCGATGGTCCACGCCGTGTAGAGCACCCTCAGCCGGAACTGCATCAGCTGCGCGTAGGAGTCGGCGATGTAGCCCTGCACGAACTGCTTCTCGCCCAGCAGCCCGCCCGCAACCTCGCGGCTCTTCGCCCGCTCGCAGAGCATGTCGAGTGCCTGCTTGGCCTGGCCGATGGTGCGCATCGCGTGGTGGATGCGGCCGCCGCCGAGCCGGGTCTGCGAGATGACGAACGCCTGGCCCTCGCCCCCGAGGACGGCGTCGGCGGGAACCCGGACGTCTTCGTAGCTGATGAGCCCGTGCGACCCCTCGTCCTCGGCGTCGCCCTGCAGGCCCGTGTTGCGGACGATCCGCACGCCGGGCGTGTCAGCCGGGACGAGGAACATCGACATGCCCTGGTGGGCGCTGGTGTCCGGGTCGGTCACGGCCATCACGATGTAGAACGCGGCGGCCTTCGCGTTGGAGGAGAACCACTTCTCGCCGTTGATGACCCACTCCGCGCCGTCCTTCACAGCCCGCGTGGTGAACAGCGTCGGGTCCGCACCGGCGAGCGGCTCCGTCATGGAGAAGCACGAGAAGACCTCGCCGTTCAGCAGCGGCTTGAGGTACTGCTCCTTCTGGGCCTCGGTGCCGTAGTGCGCGAGGATCTCGGCGTTGCCGGTGTCGGGCGCCTGCGTGCCGAAGACGATCGGTGCCCAGCTCGAGCGGCCGAGGATCTCGTTGAGCAGGCACAGCTTGACCTGTCCGAAGCCCTGGCCACCCAGGTCCGGACCGAGGTGCGTGGCCCACAGCCCCTGCTCGCGCACCCGCTGCTTGAGCGGGTCGATGATGGCGCGCCGCTCGGCGTCCAGGGGGATGTACTCGAGGCCCGGCCAGACGAGGTCCAGGGGCTCGACCTCCTCAGCGACGAAGGCGGAGGCCCAGTCGAGCTTGGCCTGGAACTCGGGATCCGTTTCGAAGTCCCACGACATGCGATCCTCCTGATGACTGGCGGGCGAACACTTCCGAGAATAGAGTTCTCCACATGCAGAATGCAAGTCTGGGATCGCAGAGCACTGTTGCGGAGCGGGTCGCCCAACGGGCGCTCGCCGATCGCAGCGCGGCCTACGAGGACGAGGTACGGCGCATGCTCGACGCCGGCCTCGCCGTCATCCGGCGATGCGGCACCGGCAGTCGCCCCCGGGTCGCCGACATCGTTGCGGAGGCCGGGCTGTCCAACGACGCGTTCTACCGGCACTTCGCGTCGAAGGACGCGCTCATCACCGCGCTGCTGGAAGACGGCACCGAGACCCTCTGCAGCTACCTCGAGCACCAGCTGGCCAAGGAGCCGTCCGCGCAGGGGCAGGTGCGGTGCTGGCTCGAGACCGTCATGTCGCAGGCAGCGGGCGACGTCGCCGCCACCACGCGGGCGGTGCTGTGGAACGCCGGCACGGTAGGGGCAGGCATGGCCGCCGGCCGGCACTTCTCGACGGCCGCCCTGGCTGCCTTGCTGGTGGCGCCGTTCGCACTCTTGGGAAGCACCGACGCCGCCCACGACGCCACCTTGGTCGCCCATGCCGTGATGGGCACCCTGGCAGACCACTTGTGGGCCGGGACATGCCCGACCGCGGAGGAACGGGACCGGCTGCTGTCGTTCTGCCTCGCTGTGGTGTCACGTCCATGACCAGTCACGTCCTCGTCCATCACCGAGCCGGGGCAGGTCGCTTCGCCCCTCCTCGGGAACCACGTTCTCGCTCACGAGAAGAATGGTGCATGATGCCGGTATGAGCAGCTGTGATGGTCGGGTGGTTGTCGTAACGGGTGCCGGCACAGGCATCGGCCGCGCGGAGGCGCTGCTGTTCGCCCAGGAGGGCGCCCGGGTCGTGGTCAACGACGTAGACGCCTCGGGAGCGAACGCCGTCGTCGAGGAGATCCGCAGCGCAGGTGGTGAAGCGCTCGTCAGCACCGACGACATCAGCGACTGGGACGGTGCCGGTCGGGCAATCGCCACCGCCGTCGAGGGCTTCGGCGGCCTGGACACCCTCGTGAACAACGCCGGCATCCTGCGCGACCGGATGTTCGTCAACATGAGCGTCGACGACTGGGACGCGGTCATGAAGGTGCACCTGCGCGGCACGTTCTGCCCGACGAAGCATGCCGTCTCGTACTGGCGGGACCTCAGCAAGACCGGCACCCCTTGCGAGGCTCGGGTGGTCAACACCAGCAGCCCGTCGGGAATCTTCGGCAACATCGGCCAGTCCAACTACGGCGCTGCCAAGGCCGGCATCGCGGCCTTCACGCAGATCCTCGGCGAGGAGCTCTGGCGGTACGGCGTGAAGGTGAACGCCATCGCCCCGAGCGCGCTGACGAAGATGACCGAGAGCGTCCCTGGCTTCAAGGAGCGCCTCGACGCGCTGGCTGAGAAGACCGGCTGGGACGACCCTGGGGCGCCGGAGAACATCGTCGCGCTGGTCGTGTGGCTGGGCTCCGCGCTCGCGCAGGTGAACGGCCGGGTGTTCTACGTGCGAGGCGGCCAGGTCAACGTGGCGGAGGGCTGGAGCCAGGGCCCGGGACACAGCCGGATCGGGCCCTTCGAGGTCGCCGAGCTCGACGAGGTGCTGCCCGGATTGGTCGACAAGGCCGCCCCTCAGCGCAACGCCTACGGGGAGCCCAAGAACTACGGCGCCTGACTCCCCACATCAGCACAGCCGCGAGCAGAAGCCTTCTGCTCCAGGGGCTTTCGACCTCGATGCGCGGCCGGACCCACAAGACACGGAGGGGCAATGAGGGCAGTACGCAGCGTCAACGGCGAGGTCACCGTCGTACCACTGGAGGAACCGCCGGGTGCCGGTGAGCTCCTGACGATGCGGGCGATGAGCATCTGCGGTTCCGACCTGCTCTACATCCGGGTGGGAAGCCAGGCCGTCCTCGGCCACGAGCTGGCCGGCTACCGCGAGGATGGGACGGCCGTCGTCGTCGAGGCCATCTACGGCTGCATGGAGTGCGACCAGTGCCGTCGTGGCGCGTACAACCTCTGTCCCACCCACACCCAGCGCGCGCTCGGCGCAACCGCGGACGGAGGAATGGCTGATCAGTTCAGGGCACCGTCGGAGCGCCTCGTCGACGTACCTCCGGGTCTGGACGTGCAAGACGCCTCGCTCGTCGAACCCGCCGCCGTCGCCTGGCACGCGCTCCGCCTCGCCGACACGGGCCCGGGTCGCCGGGTGGCGGTCGTCGGAGCAGGCGCTCTCGGCCTGCTGGCCGTCGCCGGCGCGCGGCGGCTGGGCGGCGAGGACGTTTCCCTGGAGGCCCGGCACGCCCACCAGTGGGCGGCAGGGGAGCGGCTCGGCGCAAGGGCCGGCACCGACGGTCTGTACGACGTGGTGGTCGAGGCCGCGGGGACGTCCGCAAGCCTCGCTCAGGCCATCGAGCTCGTCGCACCAGGCGGCACGGTCGTGGTGCTTGGCGTGCACTTCGGCACTGTCGAGGTCGACTGGAAGCCGCTGTTCCACCGCGAGGCGCGCCTCGTCCCGTCGCTCGGGTACTGCGCGCATGCCGGCGGCCGTGAGATGGCGGACGCCGCCCGGATGCTGGCCGACGAACCCGAGATCGTGAAGACCCTCATCACGCACCGGTTCCCCTTGGAGGACGCGGCCGAGGCGTTCCGGGTCGCCGCCGACCGCTCGGCCGGAGCCCTCCGCGTGGTGATCGAGCCATGAGGGTTGGCGACCAGTTCCACGTCGGGATCGTCGTCGAGGACCTCGAGTCCAGCCTCGAGGAGCTGACCCAGCTGTTCGGGTACGAGTGGTGCGACGTGATCGGCGGGCCGACATCGGTGACCGGCCCCGAGGGCGACGTCGTCGTCGACCTCAGGTTCGCGTACTCCCGGACGCCCCCTCGGATGGAGGTGATCCGCACCGTGCCGGGAACGCTGTGGGTGCCGTCCGACTCCGGTATCCACCACCTCGGGTACTGGTCCGACGACGTGGCCGCCGACTCGGCTGAGCTCGTCCGCCGGGGTTACGCCACGGAGGCCGTCGGCAGCCGGCCGGACGGCACGCCGTACTGGTCGTTTCATCGCATCGATACGGGGCCCCGGGTCGAGCTCGTCAGCCGCTCGGTGCAGCCAGGGCTGGAGCAGTACTGGGCGGCCGCACCGGCAAGTCCAGCAAGCACCTGAGAGCTCTGTCGGCCCTCCGCAGTGCGTCCGCCTGGATGGACACCGGCGATGAGTCGGCGGGGCAGACGCAAGCACGCGGGCGGGCATTTTGCCGCCCGGCCAGGGGTACCCATCCGGGCTACGGCGGAGTACACCTGACCTGAGGCACTCCGTCGAGAGGAGAGGTCATGAAGGCCCAAGTCGGCGATCTGGTCGTGGTCCACGGTCGCAAGGTGGGTGACGCTGAGCGCCGAGGCGAGGTGGTCGAGGTAAGAGGGCGGGACGGCGCCCCTCCCTATGTCGTCCACTGGGAGACCGCCGAGCGCGACGGGTTGTTCTTCCCGTCCTCGGACGTCACGGTGCACCACCCCGCCGGTCACTGAGCGCCATCCCGGCCGCACGCTGCCGGCCGGCAGCGT
>JBHEMB010000294.1:0-5669 GCA_046262855.1 Mycobacteriales bacterium
GGGCCAGGACTGCACGCTCACGAGTGGGGAACGCGGCACGGCCAGCTCTGCCAAGGCGGCAGCACCCCTGGCCGACGCGGGAGATGCCGAGTGGTGCCGCCGGGGCTTCTGAAGGCTGCTGACGGCACCACCGTGCTCAGCCGCCCCACTCGGCATGGGTGGCGTCGGCAGGTGAGTTGCGAAAGACGCTTGGCCGTCAGGCGTCGACGACTGCGCGCCGGGCCTCGGCGTTGAGGACGCCCCAGCCGATCAGCTGGTCGGTGAGCTGGCTGGGGGAGGCGTCGTAGATGACGGCCAGCGACCGCAGGTCCTCCTGCCGGATCGACAGCACCCGGCCGTTGTAGTCGCCGCGCTGGCTCTGGATCGTGGCCGCGTAGCGGGCCAGCGGCGCGGACTGCTGCGGTGGGACGCTCGACAGCTGCTCGAGGTCGATGACCAGGCGCGGCGCGGGCTCGGCAGCGGACACGGCCAGACCGCCCTCGGGGAGCAGCTCGGAGACGGGGACGCCGTAGAAGTCGGCGAGCTCGGACAGTCGCTGCACGGTGACGGCGCGGTCCCCGCGCTCGTAGGAGCCGACGACGACCGCCTTCCAGCGGCCCTGGCTCTTCTCCTCGACCCCGTGCAGGGACAGCCCTTGCTGGGTCCGGATCGCCCGGAGCCGGGACCCGAGGGCCTTCGCGTAGTCACTCATCTGCGTGAGCTCCTTCGACGTCCACCGCTGGGAAGCTGGTGCGGCGTCGGTCTCACCACTGGCTCGACCGGGGGACGCCCCCGTGTGGAGGCGGGGTGACCGTTCACCCCCCGGCGTCAACACCTCGCCGATTACAGACAGTCACGATAGGGCCGCGCTGCGGAGAGGGTCAAGCACCCGAACGGGGGTGCTGCCCGCCTGGTAGGTTGGCCCTGCATCTCCACCGAGCCCGTCCCGTGAGGCGGGGAAGGAGGTACAGCCGGTGACGGCTGCTTCAGATCGACCTGTATCAGGTGACCTTGCCGCGGCGCGGCCGGTTCTGGACGCTCCCGCGCTCTCGCGGATGGTCGACCGGATGGCTCACGAGCTGCTGGAGAAGACCGGCGGCGGCGCCGATGTCGTGCTGCTCGGCATTCCCACCCGCGGCACCCACCTCGCCCGTCGGCTCGCAGCCAGGGTGCTGGCCTTCGAGGGCCTCACCGTCCCGACCGGCAGTCTCGACGTGACGCTCTACCGGGACGACCTGCGGATGAAGTCGCCGCGGGCGCTGGAGGAGACCGACGTGCCCG
The DNA here is from genome assembly GCA_046262855.1 of Mycobacteriales bacterium. Taxonomy (GTDB): domain Bacteria; phylum Actinomycetota; class Actinomycetes; order Mycobacteriales; family SCTD01; genus RYN-111. The sequence goes on from JBHEMB010000294.1 coordinate 1,261, forward strand.
CCGGCGGCATCGACGGCAAGCTGGTCGTGCTCGTCGACGACGTGCTGTTCTCGGGACGCACCGTGCGCGCCGCCCTTGACGCGCTCGCCGACCTGGGACGGCCACGCGCGGTGCAGCTGGCGGTCCTGGTGGACCGCGGCCACCGGGAGCTGCCCATCCGGGCCGACTACGTCGGCAAGAACATCCCGACCTCCCTGCGGGAGACCGTCCACGTGCAGCTGAGCGAGACCGACGGCACCGACGCGGTGCTCCTTGGCCCAGCCCGATGAGCACCCCAACACGCCGCGCCGGGGACCCCGCGTGAACCGCCATCTGCTCTCCGCCGCCGACCTCACGCTCGAGGACGCCACGCTGATCCTCGACACCGCCAGCGAGATGGCGCAGGTCAGCGACCGCACCGTCAAGAAGCTCCCCACCCTGCGCGGCCGGACCGTCGTCAACCTGTTCTTCGAGGACAGCACCAGGACGAAGACGTCCTTCGAGCTCGCTGCCAAGCGGCTCTCCGCCGACGTCATCAACTTCGCGGCCAAGGGCTCCAGCGTCTCGAAGGGCGAGACGCTGAAGGACACGGCGCTCACCCTCGAGGCAATGGGGAGCGACGCGGTCGTCATCCGGCACAGCTGGTCGGGGGCGCCCGTCAACCTGGCCAGGATCGTCCGGGGCTCCGTGGTCAACGCCGGTGACGGCACCCACGAGCACCCGACCCAGGCGCTGCTCGACGCCTTCACCATGCGCCAGAAGCTCGGCCGCGTCGAAGGCCTCAAGGTCACGATCGTGGGCGACATCATGCACAGCCGGGTGGCCCGCTCCAACGTGCTGCTGCTCAAGACGCTGGGCGCGGACGTGACCCTCGTCGCGCCGCCGACGCTGCTGCCGACCGGCGTGGACGCCTGGCCGGCCGAGGTCTCCTACGACCTGGACGCCGTGCTCCCCAAGAGCGATGTCGTCATGATGCTGCGCGTCCAGCGCGAGCGGATGGGCGCGGCCTACTTCCCGAGCGCCCGCGAGTACTCCCGGCGCTACGGCCTCGACGTCGACCGCGTCCGGGCTCTGCAGGACCACACGATCGTCATGCACCCCGGTCCGATGGTCCGCGGCATGGAGATCGCGAGCGAGGTCGCCGACGGCCTGCGCTCCACGATCGTCGACCAGGTCACCAACGGCGTGAGCGTCCGGATGGCCGTCCTCTACCTGCTTCTCGGTGGCTCCGAGAGCGCATTCGGGAGTGAGCAGTGAGCTGGGTCATCAAGAACGTCACCCTGTACGGCGAGGGCGAGCCCGTCGACGTCGCCCTGCACGAAGGCGTGATCGCCCAGATCGGCCAGGGGCTCACCGCAGACGACGAGCTGGACGGCACCGGTTGCCTCCTGCTGCCCGGCCTCGTCGACCTGCACACCCACCTGCGCGAACCCGGCAGGGAGGACGCCGAGACCGTCGACACAGGGACCCAGGCGGCCGCGGTCGGCGGCTTCACGGCCGTCCACGCGATGGCCAACACCGACCCGGTCGCGGACACCGCCGGCGTCGTCGAGCAGGTCTGGCGGCTCGGCCAGGAGCACGGCCGCTGCGACGTCTTCCCGGTGGGAGCGGTCACCGTCGGGCTCGAGGGCAAGGACATGGCCGAGCTCGGCACCATGGCCGACTCCGCCGCGCGGGTGCGGGTCTTCTCCGACGACGGCAAGTGCGTGAGCGATGCGTCCCTGATGCGCCGCGCCCTTGAGTACGTCAAGGCCTTCGACGGCGTCATCGCCCAGCACGCGCAGGAGCCCAGGCTCACCGACGGTGCGCAGATGAACGAAGGCGTCAACAGCAGCCTGCTCGGTCTCGCGGGCTGGCCCGCCGTCGCAGAAGAGGCCATCATCGCCCGCGACTGCCTGCTCACGGCGCACGTCGGTGGCCGGCTGCACGTCTGCCACGTCAGCACCGCAGGCAGTGTCGAGCTGATCCGTTGGGCGAAGGGGAAGGGCTGGGACGTCACGGCTGAGGTCACGCCCCATCACCTGCTGCTCACCGACGACTGCGCCCACACCTACGACGCGACGTTCAAGGTCAACCCGCCGCTGCGGACCCAGGCCGACATCGACGCGCTCCGCGATGCCCTCGCGGACGGCACCATCGACTGCGTCGCCACGGACCACGCCCCGCATGCCTTGGAGGACAAGGAGACCGAGTGGGGGGCCGCGGCCATGGGCATGACCGGGCTGGAGACGGCGCTCGCCGTCGTGGCGCAGACCATGGTCGAGCCCGGTCGGCTCAGCTGGCGGCAGGTCGCCGAGCGGATGAGCGAGACGCCTGCGCGGATCGGCCGGCTGGAGGGCCATGGCCGGCCGCTCGCTGTCGGGGAGCCCGCCAACGTCACGGTGGTCGATCCCGGCGCCGGCTGGGTCGTGGACCCCGCCGCGATGGCCTCGCGCAGCCGCAACACACCCTTCGCCGGGCACCGCCTGAACGCGCGCGTCAAGGCGACCTTCCTGCGCGGCACGCTCACCGCGAAGGAGGGCAAGCCCGCCTGATGGACCGCTTCCTGCTCACCCTTGGAACACTGGGACTCTGCGCCACCGGCTACGCGCTGATGGGGCGCGGCTGGCGCTCGCGGCTGCGCCGCCAGGCGGACGTCGCCGTCCCCCCGGTCTCTGACGGCTCCGCCGCCGTCCTCGTCGACTGGGTCCCCGGTCTGTACGTCGGGACGACGGCCGCCGATGACTGGCTGGACCGGATCGCGGTGCACCGCCTCAGCGACAGGGCGACCGGCGAGCTCTGCGTCGCCGAGGACGGCGTGCACGTGCTGCGCGACGGGCTGCCCGAGGTCTTCGTGCCGCGTGCCGCCCTCAGGGCGGTGTCGGTCGAGCGGTCGCTGGCAGGCAAGATCGTGGGCACCGGGATGCTGGTCCTCACCTGGCAGCTCGGCGACCGCGAGCTCGCGACAGCCTTCCGGGCGGACGACCCCGCCACCTACGCCCGCCTTCACGATGCCCTGACGGAGAGTGCCGCCTGATGACCACGGAAGCCCTGCTGGTGCTCGAGGACGGGCGCACCTTCCGCGGAGACGCCTACGGCGCCGTCGGCGAGACCTTCGGCGAGGCCGTCTTCAGCACGGGCATGACCGGCTACCAGGAGACGCTCACCGACCCGTCGTACCACCGCCAGGTCGTCGTCATGACCGCGCCGCAGATCGGCAACACCGGCGTCAACGACGAGGACCTGGAGAGCAGCCGGATCTGGGTCAGCGGCTACGTCGTCCGCGAGCCCAGCCGGATGCGCTCCAACTGGCGCAGCGTCCGCACCCTCGACGAGGAGCTCGTGGCGCAGGGCGTCGTCGGGATCAGCGGCATCGACACCCGGGCGCTCACCCGCCACCTACGCGAGCGGGGTGCGATGCGGGTCGGCATCTTCAGCGGCGACATCCCCGCCGACGCTCTCGACCGCGTGCTCGCGAGCCCCCGGATGGAGGGTGCAGACCTCTGCGGCGAGGTCTCGACGGACACGGCGTACGTCGTGCCGGCGGTGGGGGAGAAGCGCTTCACCGTGGTGGCTCTCGACCTGGGCATCAAGGCGAACACCCCGCGCATGATGAGCGAGCGAGGCATCGAGGTGCACGTGCTGCCGGCATCCGCCACGGCCGACGACATCCGGGCGATCGGCGCCGACGGGCTGTTCTACAGCAACGGGCCGGGAGACCCCGCCAGCTACGACGTGACGGTCCTGCAGTCGCTGCTCGCCGACGGGATGCCGTACTTCGGGATCTGCTTCGGCAACCAGCTGTTCGGCCGGGCGCTCGGCTTCGGCACGTTCAAGCTGAAGCACGGCCACCGCGGCATCAACCAGCCCGTGATGGACCGCACCACCGGCAAGGTCGAGGTCACCGCGCACAACCACGGCTTTGCGGTCGATGCTCCTCACGACCGGCCGACGCGGACGCCGTACGGCGAAGCCACCGTCAGCCACGTCTGCCTCAACGACGACGTGGTGGAGGGTCTGGAGCTGCACCGCGACGGCAAGCTCGCGGCGTTCTCGGTCCAGTACCACCCGGAGGCAGCGGCGGGTCCACACGACGCGAGCTACCTGTTCGACCGCTTCTGCGACCTGATGGAGACCCACCGTGCCTAGAAGGGAAGACCTCAAGCACGTGCTGGTCATCGGGTCGGGGCCGATCCTCATCGGCCAGGCGGCGGAGTTCGACTACTCCGGCACCCAGGCCTGCCGCGTGCTCAAGGCAGAGGGCCTGCGGGTCACGCTCATCAACTCCAACCCGGCCACGATCATGACCGACCCGGAGTTCGCTGACGCCACCTACATCGAGCCGATCACGACCGAGTTCGTCACGAAGGTGATCGAGAAGGAGCGGCCTGACGCGCTGCTCCCGACCCTGGGCGGGCAGACGGCGCTGAACTCCGCGATGGCCCTGCACG
>JBHEMB010000295.1:0-7761 GCA_046262855.1 Mycobacteriales bacterium
GGCTGGTGTCGACCTTGTGGTAGATGAGGAAGTTGGTGTGGGAGCCGTCGAAGGCCTGCCACTGCCGGTCGGTCAGGGTGTTCTGAGTGCCGTAGGGGTTGGCGAGGGAGAACGACTTCCCGCAGTCGGTCGAGACCGCCACGGTGAAGTTGTCGAGCAGGTCGATGTTGTGCAGCCCGGAGTAGGCGATGGGATCGCACCGGGTCTCGCCCATCGGCTTGTTGCCGACGCTGATCTCCGAGTCGCCGCCGCCGGTGCCGAGGTCGGGCTGCTGGACCGGGCTCTGCACGAACGTATGGGTCTTGTCCTTGGCGTTGAACCGATCGGTGATCCGCCAGAAGTTGCTGCCGATTCCGGAGGGAGCGGAGACGTAGGCAGCCGAGAGCCCGTCCTGGGGCACTCTGATGCTCGGCTCCGCGCCGCCGCCCGCGAGGATCATCGGAGGGCTGAAGGTTGCGCCGGTCGCCGCCCGAGCGGGTAGGGCGGTGACGGCGCCACCGACGACGAGAAGGCCCGCGGCCAACAGGCCCGTGGTGCGACGTGTCATATCGCCTGATTCGCCACCCATGAGGCATTTCCTGTTCCCGTTGCCCCGGGGCTGCCCACTGGGGCAAGGAGGGTACTGCAGGACCTCGAAGGACTGGCAGCACCTCGCCAGCAACCGGAAGTAGCCGACCCTGCCTCCGATGCGGCCGTTCCCATCAGCGAGAATGGTTCGACCGCAAGCAACGCAGGAGGAAAGACGTGACCGACGTCAAGCTGGAGACCCCCAACGGCGTGATCGAGCTGCCGATCGTGGCGGGCTCCGAAGCCCCGTCCGGTCTGGAGATCAGCAAGCTCCTCAGCGGCACGGGTCATGTCACCCTCGATGTCGGCTTCGTGAACACCGCAAGCTGCAAGAGCGCGATCACCTACATCGACGGCGACGCGGGGATCCTGCGCTACCGCGGCTACCCGATCGAGCAGCTGGCGGAGAGCGCCTCGTTCCTCGAGGTCGCGTGGTTGCTCATCTACGGCGAGCTCCCCACTGAGCAGCAGCTGGCGGACTTCAAGCTCAAGATCCGCAAGCACACGATGCTGCACGAGGACTTCCGCGAGTTCTTCGGCGGCTTCCCGACGGACGCGCACCCGATGGCCGTGCTGTCCTCGGCAGTGGCGGCGCTGTCGACCTTCTACCAGGACAGCCTGGACCCGTTCGACCCCGAGCACGTCGAGGCGTCGACGATCCGGCTGCTCGCCAAGATGCCGACCATCGCGGCCTATGCGCACAAGAAGTCGATCGGGCAGCCGTTCCTCTACCCGGACAACCAGCTCGGCTACGTGGACAACTTCCTGCGGATGACGTTCGGCGTTCCCGCCGAGGAGTACGTCGTCAACCCCGTCGCCTCCAAGGCGCTCAACCTGCTCTTCCTGCTGCACGCCGACCACGAGCAGAACTGCTCGACGTCGACGGTCCGGATGGTGGGCTCCAGCAACGCCAACCTGTTCGTCTCGATCAGTGCGGGCGTCTCGGCGCTGTTCGGGCCCCTGCACGGCGGCGCCAACCAGGCGGTCCTGGAGATGCTCGAGGGCATCCAGGCAGACGGTGGCGACGTCGCCCGCTTCGTCCAGCGCGTCAAGGACAAGGAGCCCGGCGTCAAGCTGATGGGCTTCGGTCACCGGGTCTACAAGAACTGGGACCCGCGCGCTGCGATCGTCAAGAAGGTCGCAGCCGACGTCCTCGAGTCGCTCGAGGTCGCGGACCCGTTGCTCGACCTCGCGATGCAGCTCGAGGAGGTCGCGCTCGCGGACGAGTACTTCGTGTCCCGCAAGCTCTACCCGAACGTCGACTTCTACACCGGCGTCATCTACAAGGCCCTCGGCTTCCCGACCGAGATGTTCACGGTGCTGTTCGCGCTGGGCCGGCTGCCGGGCTGGATCGCCCAGTGGCGCGAGATGATCGAGGACCCGCAGACCAAGATCGGGCGGCCTCGCCAGATCTACGTCGGACCAACGGCACGGGACTACAGGGAGCTCTCAGCGAGGTAGGGGCAGACTGCCTGCTGTGACCTCCCCGCTCGTCCGTCGCTCCACCCTGCCTGCTGTCAGGCAGGGTGGACCGCTGCGCCGCTTCCTGGTGGCGTCGACCTCGGCGGTGGTGTGGACCGCCTCGGTGCTGCTGCTCTCGGCCGGCTTCGTGCCGGAGCTCGACGGTGACGAGAGCGAGGTCAGCATCCGGATCACCTTCCTCGTGCTCGGGGTGGCTGTCGGGGCACTGCCGGTGGTCCTCGTGTGGCTGCCGCACCGGCGGCTGGTTCTCGACCTGGTCGAGGGGGTGCTAGCCGTCGAGACTCCGCGCCCTGTGCTGCCGCCCGTGGCGGGGTGGGTCGGGCCGGATCGGATGTTCCAGCGGCTGCGCTGGACGTCGTACACGCTCGTCCTCGTCCCCCTCATCACCTTGCTTGTCGTCGCGGCCTACGGGATGTACCTCGACGAGGACGCCGCCGGCCTGGTGGCGCTGGTCTTCTGCTCGGTGCCGCTGACCTTCCTCGTCGTGACGGTCAAGCTGCCCAACCGGTGTGTGGAGGGCGTGCAGGCGGGCGTCGACGCCGGCCAGGTCGTGCCCGTCTGCGTGCCGCGCCGGCTCGACCGCGGCATGCTGTTCAGCTCGGCCTGCCAGTCGTGGTTCGAGACGCGCCTGCCCGACGGTCAGCTGGTGCTGCTGCGGACGCCGACGCACTTCGCCTGGGCGGCGGACGCCCGTGGCGTCATCGACTCGCCAGAGCTCGTGCTCGTCGTCGGCCGGGGCGGCCACCAGGGCGCGCTGCTGGTGCCGACGCGTCCGGAGCACGCCGTGTGGCTGCTCGGTCCGGTCCCGCAGGTCCGCGCGCCTCGCGAGGTCCTCAGGGCGTTCGCGGAGCCGGGCGAGGAATAGCCCTCAGGGCTCGAACAGCGCCGTGTTGTCGCCCCGGTGCCGGGTGTGGAGCGGCGCCTCGTCGACCGGCGTGTCCTCGGTCTCGGCCTGGCTCGGGGCCTGCTCGCCGGTGCCGCTCTCGCCCGGTCGGAAGACGGCCACAGCTTCGTCGCTGCGCACCGCGTCTACGCCCGGCTCAGCCTGCGACAACCGGTGCACCAGGTCGCTGATGTGGCTCGCCATCACGACGTCCAGCTCCGTGACGCCCCCCTGCTCGGATGTCTGGAGGACGATCCGGATGCCGTCCTCGCCCTCCTCGAACGAGGGGGCGTGGTCCATGGCTGCCGCATCCACCGCGATCTGCCGGCGGAGCTCAGCCTCCTGCTCGGGGTCGAGGTGCACGTCGCGCCACAGCCGGGCCCTGTCGCCATGCCAACCTGGCAGCGACTCGAGGGTGTCGGAGATGAGCGTCTCGTCCAGAAGCGTGGCCACGCCCGATCTCTACCCGGGACGCGGCAGGATGACTCCTCATGCGCGTCTCCGTCGTGGGTGCTGCCCTGCTGAAGGACGGCCGCGTCCTCGCGAGTCGCAGGACGGGTCCGCCACACCTGGCGGGGTACTGGGAGTTCCCCGGCGGCAAGGTGGAGGAGGGCGAGTCCGACCTCGAGGCACTCCGTCGCGAGCTCGCCGAGGAGCTCGGCGTGACGGCGGTCGTGGGAGAACGGCTGGGTGGCGACCTGCTGATCGGTGAGACGGCGGTGCTGCGGGTGTACGTCTGCACCGACGTCGTCGGGGAGCCGCAGCTGGTGGACCATGACCAGCACCGCTGGCTGGCGGCCGACGAGCTCGACGCCGTCAGGTGGATCCCGGTCGACGCACCGCTGGTCGAGGAGCTCCGTCAGCTCCTGGGCATGAGCCGGACCGGTCCCAGCGGCGGCGCGGACAGGGCCGGGCCGGGATAGCCCACGACGGTGCCGAACCGGCCGCTCGACGTCTCCCAGTCCTCGCGGGCCTGCACGACCTCGTCGTTGCTGCGGCAGACGAAGTTCCACCACAGGACGAGCTGCTCTTCGAGCGGCCGGCCGCCGAGCACCATCACTCGGCCGGCCACCTGCAGCTCTTCCCGGCCGAGGCCGAGCTGGACGAGCTCCCCGACCTCGACACGTCCCTCGTCGATCTGTGCCGGGCCCTCGAGCGCGAAGGCCGCATGCTCCCACGTCGGCTCCAGCGGCAGGCTGCCGTCGCCCGCGACCTCGAGCCCGACCAGCGGGGAGTACGTGCTGCCCGGACTCGTGATTCCGGCGTGCGTGCCCAGGATCACGGTCGCGGTGAGCTCGCCGTGGGCCACTTCGGGGAGGTGGGTGTGGTGCTCGTACGCCGGGACGCCGTGCCGTCTGGACTCGGGCAGCGCCACCCAGAGCTGGACGCCGTGCAGCATCCGGGGGCGGTCCTCCGGCGACTCCTCCGAGTGCGAGATCGCGTCGCCGCTGGTCATCAGGGACAGCTCGCGGGGACCGACGCGCTGCAACGACCCCAGGCTGTCGCGGTGCACGATCTCGCCCTCGAGCAGCCAGCTGACCGTCTGCAGCCCCGTGTGCGGGTGCGGCGGCACCTGCATGCCGCCACGGGTGCCGACGTCGTCCGGTCCGTAGTGGTCGGCGAAGCACCACGCGCCGACGGTGCGGAGCTGACGCTGCGGGATGAGCCGTCGGACCTCGGTGCCATCACCCACCTCGAAGGGGCGCGACTGGAGGACCTCGTGGACCGGCTGCTGCGGGTGGCTCATGACGTGGCAGCCGCGGGCAGGTGCCCCAGTGCCGCCGACGCGCGCTGCTCGCTCACGCGGCGAGCCTACGTAGCGCTCGTCCAGACGAGTCGCAGGGTGCCGACGACCCCGTCCACGTAGAGCCCCGAGAGGTCGGGGGACGGGCGCGTCGGGCGCCGGCCGGCCTTGGCGTTGGCCAGCGCGGCCGGGAGCTGAGCCTGACCGACGACGCCGTACCCCTCGAACTGCGGCGGCATGATGCCGTCGAAGCTGCTGTCCTTCACGAACTGCTCCAGGGCAGCCACGCCGAGCGGGTGACCACCCTGCCGGGACGCGAGGAGGACCGCTGCCGCGAATCCGGCGACGTAGGGCGTGCCGAACGACGTGCCCCCGTTCGACACGTAACCGGTGTCGCTGGTGCTGGACGGCCCGACGATGGAGTACACCGAGGCGACCTCTGGATCGGTCGAGTTGATGAGCGCCGTCGAGCCCTGCGCGCCGACGCTGAGGGCGTCGGGGGAGGCGGCGGAGCTGCTGGCCCACCCCGGGTCGCCGGGCAGGAGGCCGAAGTCCCCCCAGCCGTTGCCGTTGGAGACCACCACGAGCACGCCGCGGGATCGGGCGTCGGTGATCGCGTCGTACACGTCCTGGTTGACCATCGCCGGGATAGGCACGATCGAGCCGATCGACATGCTGATGACGTCAGCGTGCACCGAGCGGGTCGCCCAGCGGATCGCGGCGGCCATCACCGTCGTGTCGACGGAGCAGTCGTCCTCGACCACCTTGGCGATCGCCAGCTTGGCGCCCGGGTAGGCGGAGGGCGTCTTGTCCGCGGTGAGGTTCCGGCCGCCGACCATGCCCGCGGTCAGGGTGCCATGGCCGCAGCCGTCGTACGGGTCACTGATGCCGGTGTCCCAGGTCTGCCCGGACGTCGGCAGCACGTGCGCGGCCCGCTTCGTGGTCGTGAAGTCCCACCAGGCCGCGAACTGGTCGGTGCGCGACGCCTTGCCGCGGTAGTTGAACTCGTGGTGGGAGGCCCGCACACCTGAGTCGATCAAGGCGACGATCGGCAGCCTCGCGGACGCGCCGCCCGCCGCGCTCGCGTGCGGCGCGGCGGCGACGGCCAGGGCGGCGGCCAGCAGCAGGGCGGTTCGTCGCAGCATGCAGCCTCCTGGGACGGACGTCACACCGCTTCAACGATCCAGGGTGCCACGGGTGACGCTCGGTAGGATGGCACGTTGCCCCATCTTGGCAACCCCTTCCCCCAGTTCTGGAGCTTCTTGCCATGCCCACCCGCGATGACATCCGCAACGTCGCGATCGTCGCGCACGTCGACCACGGCAAAACCACGCTCGTCGACGCGATGCTGCTGCAGTCCGGCGCCTACACCGAGCACCAGGTCGACGAGGGGGCGGTCCAGGACCGCGTCATGGACTCGATGGACCTGGAGCGCGAGAAGGGCATCACGATCCTCGCGAAGAACACCGCGGTCCGTCGCAAGGACCTCCTCATCAACATCATCGACACGCCTGGCCACGCCGACTTCGGCGGGGAGGTCGAGCGCGGGCTGTCGATGGTCGACGGCGTCGCGCTGCTGGTGGACGCCTCGGAGGGCCCGCTGCCGCAGACCCGGTTCGTGCTGCGCAAGGCGCTGCAGCAGAAGAAGCCGGTCATCCTCATCATCAACAAGGTCGACCGCCCCGACGCCCGCATCGCCGAGGTCGTCGACGAGACCTACGAGCTGTTCCTGGACCTCGACGCCGACGAGAAGCAGATCGACTTCCCGATCGTCTACTGCCAGGCCAAGACCGGTCAGGCCTCGCTCAACCGCCCGGCCGACGGCGAGTCCCCGGACGAGCCGAACCTCGAGGCGCTCTTCCAGGTCATCAAGGACACGATCCCGGCCCCGACCTACGAGGAGGACGTGCCCTTGCAGGCGCACGTCACCAACCTCGACTCCTCGCCGTACCTCGGCCGGCTCGCCCTGCTTCGGATCCACAACGGCTGGATCAAGAAGGGCCAGACCGTTGCGTGGTGCAAGCACGACGGCACCATCGAGCGGGTCAAGCTCACCGAGCTGCTGGGCACCGAGGCGCTGACGCGCGTCCCGATCGAGCAGGCCGGCCCGGGTGACATCGTCGCCATCGCGGGCATCCCGGAGATCACCATCGGTGAGACGCTGGCCGACCCGGACGACCCGCGGCCGCTGCCGCTAATCACCATCGACGAGCCCAACATCTCGATGACGATGGGCATCAACACGGCGCCCACGGCCGGCAAGAGCGGCAAGAAGCTCACGGCCCGGATGGTCAAGGACAGGCTCGACAAGGAGCTTGTCGGCAACGTGTCCATCCGCGTCAACCCGACCGAGCGCCCCGACACCTGGGAGGTGCAGGGCCGTGGCGAGCTGCAGCTCGCGATCCTCGTCGAGGTCATGCGGCGCGAGCTCTTCGAGCTGACCGTCGGCAAGCCGCAGGTCGTCACGCGCAAGATCGACGGCAAGATCCACGAGCCGGTCGAGCGCCTCACCATCGATGCGCCCGCCGACTACCAGGGCGTCCTCATCCAGCTGATGGCGCTGCGCAAGGGCCGGCTCGAGCAGATGGTCGACCACGGCACCGGGTGGATCCGGATGGAGTACCTGGTCCCCGCCCGCGGGCTGATCGGCTTCCGCACCGAGTTCCTCACCGAGACCCGCGGCACCGGTCTGCTGCACCACGTCCACGAGCGCTACGAGCCGTGGCACGGCGAGATCCGCACCCGCCCGTCCGGCTCGCTCGTGGCGGACCGCAGCGGGCCTGCCACCGGGTTCGCGCTGGCCAACCTCCAGGAGCGCGGCACCATGTTCGTGGGCCCGGGCACGGAGGTCTACGAGGGCATGATCGTCGGCGAGAACAGCCGCTCGGACGACATGGACGTCAACCCCACGAAGGAGAAGAAGCTCACCAACATGCGGCAGAGCTCCTCCGACGTCCTGGTGCCCCTCATCCCGCACAAGGCGCTCTCGCTGGAGCAGGCGCTGGAGTTCTGCCGCGAGGACGAGTGCGTCGAGGTCACGCCCGGCGGGGTGCGGATCCGGAAGGTCCAGCTGTCGGCCCAGGAC
>JBHEMB010000296.1:0-5565 GCA_046262855.1 Mycobacteriales bacterium
TGCCGACCTTGAAGGCCTGCAGCTGCTCCGCGATCCGGGCGCCGAAGTCGAGGTCGTCGGTGGCGACCGAGCCGACGAGCGAGCCGTTGGAGGCGTTCATCGCGGCGAGCAGCTCGTTCTCGGTGTCGACGATGATGACGCTGTCGAGCGGACCGAACGGCTCCGCGTGGTGCAGCGCCCAGTTCGTGGGCGGCGCGAGCACCGCGGACGGAGCGACGTAGGCACCGGTGTCCTGGCCCTCGAGGAAGCGGCCGTCGGACAGCTCACCGCGGTACAGCGGGATGGCGCCGCCCTTGACGGCTGCCTCGTAGTGCTCGCGCAGCTCGGCGGCCTTGGTGGCGTGGATGACCGGCCCGAAGTCGAGCTCCGGCAACGGGTCGAACGACGTCTCCACGGCTAGCGGGTGGCCGAACCTCAGGGACTGCACGACCGGCAGGTACATCTCGAGGAAGTCGGGGAACAGCTCGCGCTGCACGACGTAGCGGGGGTAGGCGGTGCAGCGCTGCTTGGCGTACTCGAAGCCCTTCTTCAGGTGCCCTGCCAGGTCGTCCCACTTGCTGAAGCTCCAGATGCCCCAGGTGTTGAGGCCCTCCTGCTCCAGGAAGTGCCGCTTGCCGGTGTCGGCCAGCGTGGTGGCGGCCTTGCGGCCGTTCGCGCGGCCCCCCACGAACGCCAGCGCGCCGATCTCGGGGGCGCTGATCAGCGCGTTGCCCAGGGCGCTTCCCACGCCGGACAGCAACGTCACGGGGAGGCCATGACGGCGCATGATCGCGTGGGCGAGGGTGAGGGTGTGGAAGCCGCCCTGGCTCGGCGTCTTCGCGACCACCGCGTTGCCGGCGAGCGCCTGCACGAGCTCGGCGTGCACCTGCACCGACATCGGGTAGTTCCAGGACGCGACGTTGCTGACCGGGCCGGGCAGCGGCTGCCGGCCGGCGACCGGGCGCTCGATCTCCTCGAGGTACCAGTCGACGCCGTCCAGCGCGCGGTCGACATCGGCGCAGGCCAGCCGCCAGGGCTTGCCGATCTCCCAGACCAGCAGCAGCGCCAGCGTCTCGCGGTGCTCGCGCATCTCGTCGACGGCCGCCTTGACCCGGCTCTTGCGCTCGTCGAGGTCGACGGCACCCCATGCCTTGTGCTCGTCAGCGGCCTGCGCGACCGCGGCCACGGCGTCGTCGTGACCGATCCGCGGCGGCCCCTGGATGGTGCTGCCGTCGACCGGGGTGACGTGCTCCCCAGGGTCCCCGATGCGCTGCCACTCGCCGCCGATCAGGTTGAGGATGCGGTCGGCGTCGAAAGCCTCCGGCGCGAGCGCGCGGGCACGGCCGTAGGCGTCATCCCAGGAGGTGCCTGGCTTGAGGATCAGCGTCACGGGGACTCCTAGGTGCGGGTTGCGCACGTGTTGCAGGTCACGAGCCGGATGGCGAAGGGTGACCGACGTCCTACCCAACAATCAAGTCCAGGAGCACGTGACGAACAGCACTCGGGACGCCCATCCCACCATGTGAGACACCCAGAGCCCCCAGCCCCCGCCATGAATCACCCGCATGAAGGGATACTGAGCTGCTGTTTTGAGCCGGGATCGCCATCTCGGTATCCAACGGGGTGGGGGTTAGAAGAGGATGCTGGCGAAGGTGGCGACTTGGGCGAAGCCGATCTTCTCGTAGGCCCGGCGAGCGGCGATGTTGAAGTCGTGCACGTACAGCGACACGACGGGTGCGATGGCGGCCCGGGCCTGTTCGACGACGGCTGCCGTGCCCGCGGTACCCACGCCCCTGCCGCGCAGCGCCGGGTCGACCCACACCCCCTGCACCTGGCAGACCTCCGCCGTCGTGGCCCCGATCTCCGCTTTGAACACGACTCTGCCGTCGTCGAACCTCGCCCAGGCCCGCTTGAGGGCGATGAGCTCCTCGACCCGGGCGCGGTAGAGCGCGCCGCCGTCCCCGGCGAGCGGCGACACGCCAACCTCCTCGGTGAACATCGCGACGCAGGCGGGCAGCAGCCGGTCGATCTCGTCCGGCCGGACCAGCCGGACCTCGGGGTCGGGGTCCACGGCGGGGTCGTCGTCGATCGCCATGACGGGCTGTTTGGACCGGACCTCGCGGGCCCAGCCCCACTGCGGCTGGAGCAGCTGCCAGAGCGCCTCGACAGGGGCCGCCGGGCCGACGATGGAGGAGCAGCGCCGGCCCTGCCGCCGGGCGCGCTCCGCGAATGCCCGCACCGCGTCGGCGTGCGCCTGCACGGGAACGAGGTTGGCGCCGGAGTAGCAGAGCGCCTCGAGCCGACCCCGTTCGCCGTATCCCCACACCTCCGCACCGAGCCGCCAGGGGTCCAGACCACCGGCCTCAAGACGGGAGGCGACGAACACATCACAGACCGGGTCACGCTGAAGCAGCGCCTTGGCCTCGTCCAGGTCACGCGCGTCGAGGACCCGGGTCGCGGACGTCCTCAGCACGCTTCGGAGCCTACGTGGAGACGGCCACTTCGCCAGGAGGACCGCTGTAGGACTCTGCGAGGCGGAGGGCCTCTTCGATGAGGGTCTCGACGATGTGCGCCTCGGGCACCGTCTTGATCACCTCGCCCTTGACGAAGATCTGACCCTTGCCGTTGCCGGACGCAACGCCGAGGTCGGCCTCCCGCGCCTCCCCCGGGCCGTTCACGACGCAGCCCATGACCGCGACGCGCAGCGGCACGTCGATGCCCTCCAGGCCGGCCGTCACCTGCTCAGCGAGGGTGTAGACGTCGACCTGCGCCCGGCCGCAGGACGGGCAGCTGACGATCTCGAGGCCCCGCTGGCGCAGGTTGAGCGACTCGAGGATCTGCAGCCCGACCTTGACCTCTTCGACCGGCGGCGCGCTCAGGGACACCCGGATGGTGTCGCCGATGCCCTCCGAGAGCAGGGCGCCGAACGCGACGGCCGACTTGATCGTGCCCTGGAAGGCGGGCCCGGCCTCGGTGACGCCCAGGTGCAGCGGGTAGTCGCAGGCCGCGGCCAGCTGACGGTAGGCCGCCACCATGATGACCGGGTCGTTGTGCTTGACCGAGATCTTGATGTCGGTGAAGTCGTGCTCCTCGAACAGCGAGCACTCCCAGAGCGCCGACTCGACCAGCGCCTCCGGGGTCGCCTTGCCGTGCTTCGCGAGGATCCGCTTGTCGAGAGAGCCTGCGTTGACGCCGATCCGGATCGGGATGCCGGCGTTCTTCGCCGCGCGAGCGACGTCACCGACACTGCCGTCGAACTCCTTGATGTTGCCCGGGTTCACCCGTACGGCGGCACAGCCGGCCTCGATCGCGGCGAAGACGTACTCGAGCTGGAAGTGGATGTCTGCGATGACCGGGATCTGGCTGTGCTGGGCGATCTCGCGCAGCGCTTCGGCGTCCTTCTTCGTCGGGCAGGCCACCCGCACGATCTGGCAGCCGGACGCGGTGAGCTCGGCGATCTGCTGCAGCGTCTCGTTGACCTCGTAGGTCTTCGTCGTCGTCATCGACTGCACGCTGATGGGGGCGTCGCCGCCGACGAGCACACCGCCGACGTCGAGCTGGCGTGACTTCCGGCGAGGGGCCAGTCGCCGCGGGATCTCCGGGATGCCGAGGTCCGTCACTGGTTCAGCTTGATGGGGTTGACGATGTCGGCACCGAGCACCCAGACAGTGAACCCGATGAACAGCGCGACGACGGCGAAGGTCACCGGCAGCAGCTTGTTGTAGTCCACGCGGACGACGTCTCCGACGTACCCTCGGGCGCGCTTGATGCGGTCGCGGACCGCCTCGAAGAAGACGACGGCGATGTGCCCGCCGTCGAGGGGCAGCAGCGGCAGCAGGTTGAAGATCCCGACGAACAGGTTCAGCGACGCGACGAGCATGAGGAAGCCGAGGGCCGTGTACTTGAACGGCACCGGCGCCGCGAACACCTCCCCGCTGATCCGGCTGGCGCCGTAGATCCCGATGAACCCGGCTGGGTCGCGGTTGGGACCGTAGATGTCGCTGATGGTCCCGAGCTTGTGAACCAGCGTGTCGTAGGTGCCCTTGACCATGACGCCGAGCTGCTTGGGCGTCTCGGCGAAGGCCCCGAAGAACCCCACGTGCCGGATGACGGAGGGGTCCTGGCCGATGCCGATCGTGCCGACCTCGACCTGGTCGTCCTTGTCGTCCAGCGAGGGCCGACTGGTGATGATCGGCGTCACGGTGAGGACCTTGGTGCCACCGTCACGGTCGACGATGACGTGCAGCGGCTGGTTCGGGTGCGAGCGCACGTACTTCGCGAACGCCAGGTAGCTGGTGACCTTGTGCCCGTCGACCGACAGGACCCGGTCGCCGGCCTCGAAGCCCGCGGCCTTGGCGCGCCCCGGGACGGTCCCCGTCGGGCAGACGCCGTTCTTGGGGGTCGCGTCGAGCTTGATGCTCGGGTTGTCGATCTGCTCGGCCGTGATCTTCGTGAACAGGCAGTCACTGGGTGGCGTGAGGACGGCAGCCTTGGTGTCCTGGACGCCGATGGTCGCGACGTAGGCGAAGACCAGCAGCAGGCAGATGATGAAGTGCATCGTGGAGCCGGCCACGAGCACGACGAACTTCGACAGCGGCTTGTGCTTGTAGAACGCCCGGTCCTCGTCGCCCGGCGCGACCTCCTCGAGGGGGGTCATCCCGATGATCTTGACGTACCCGCCGAGCGGGATCGCCTTGAGGCCGTACTCGGTCTCACCGCGGTGCCGGGACCACACGGTCGGCCCGAAGCCGGCGAAGAACTGCGTCGCCTTCATGCCGTAGTGCCGGGCGGTGACGAAGTGCCCCGCCTCGTGCAGCGTCACAGAGATCAGCAAGGCGGCGACGAACGCCAGGATGCCCAGCAGCTCCACGAGGGTCAGTCTCCTACGGTCAGCTCGGCGGCGCGCGTGCGCGCCCACGTCTCTGTCTCCAACACATCGACCAGTGTCGGTAGTTCCCTGAGCGGGTGCTCGGCCACGACCTGCGCCACCGTGTCCGTGATCGCGGCGAACGGCAGTCGCCCGTCGCGGAAGGCTCTCACGCAGACCTCGTTCGCAGCGTTGAGCGCCGCCGGAGCGGTTCCTCCCGTCGTTCCCGCCTCGCGGCACAGGTCGACCGCTGGGAAGACCGTGTGGTCGAGCGGTTCGAAGCTCCAGGTGTGTGCCTGCGCCCAGTCCACCGGCCGGGCGGCGCCCGGCACCCGCTCCGGCCAGCCCAGCGCAAGCGCGATGGGGAGCCGCATGTCGGGCGGGCTGCACTGGGCGAGCGTCGAGCCGTCGACGAACTCGACCATGGAGTGGATCACCGATTGCGGGTGCACGACGACGGCTATCCGGTCGTAGGGCACGTCGAAGAGCAGATGCGCCTCGATCAGCTCCAGGCCCTTGTTCATGAGCGTGGCGCTGTTGATGGTGATGACCGGGCCCATGTCCCAGGTGGGATGGGCCATCGCCTGCTCGTAGGTGATCCCGGTCAGGTCGCTGCGACCTCGGAACGGCCCACCTGAGGCGGTCAGGACGAGCTTGGCGACCTCCTGGTGGCTGCCGCCACGCAGGCACTGGGCCAGCGCGGAGTGCTCGGAGTCGAC
>JBHEMB010000297.1:0-4263 GCA_046262855.1 Mycobacteriales bacterium
CTGGAAGGCCGAGCAGCTGGGCGGCGGCTACCGGATCTCCTCCTGGGCCGAGAAGGCAGCGCTGCACGACGCAGCCGCCGTCATCGCCGTCTCCGCCGGGATGCGCGAGTCGGTCCTGGATGCGTACCCGGACCTGGACCCGTCCCGGGTGCACGTGGTGCACAACGGGATCGACACCGACGAGTACCGGCCGGTGCCCTCGACCGGCGTTCTGGAGCGGCTGGGCATCGACGAGTCGCAGCCGTACGCGATCTTCATCGGCCGGATCACCCGGCAGAAGGGCGTCGAGGCGCTGCTCCGGTCCGCCGTCGACTGGCCCGGTCAGCTGCTCGTCTGCGCCTCGTCGCCCGACACCCCCGAGATCGCCGCGTCCGTGGGGGGCTTGATGAAGGAGCTGCAGGCGGCCCGGGACGGTGTCGTCTGGGTCTCGGAGATGCTGCCGCGCGCCGAGCTGATCGAGGTCCTGGCACTGGCCACCGTGTTCGTGTGCCCCTCGATCTACGAGCCGCTCGGCATCGTGAACCTCGAGGCCATGGCCTGCGGAACCGCCGTCGTCGCGTCCCGCGTCGGTGGCATCCCCGAGGTCGTCGACGACGGGGTCTCCGGCGTGCTGGTGGACCTCGGCGAGGGGTACGAGTCGCGGCTCGCCGCCGCCGTCGTACCGCTCCTCTCGGACCCAGCTCGCGCTGCCGCTCTCGGCGAAGCCGGCCGCCGGCGCGCCGTCGCCGACTTCGGCTGGCACACCATCGCCGCCCGCACCATCGACATCTACCGCTCCGTCCTCTGACCTCTCAGCGACAATGTTGGTTCCACCGCGGCCTGCCACGGTCCTTCCCGCATTGATCCCGCCGGGCGAGTCACCCGCGCGCCGACAAAGCGACTTCCACCGCGGCCTGCCACGGTCCTTCCCACATTGATCTCGCCAGCTATCCGCCTACAAGCTGGGCCCTTGCCTCTTTCACCTGCAGCCGAGTGCCGTCACCGGTCGTCGTCGCCGTACCGATCACGTCGAGCGCCGCCCCGCCGTCCACCGTGAACGTCCCCGACCACGTGATGACCACGTAGGGCTTCACCGTTCCCTTGTCCCTGTAGGTGTGCTCGACATCGGTGGTTCCCCGCCGGCCCGGGCCTGCGTTGAGCGCCGTCGTGCCATCGCCGAAGTACCAGTCGAACCGCTCCGGCTTCGCCGTCACGACGACCCGGTGCCCGAGGATCTGCACCCGCGGCAACGCGTAGGTCTTCGCGTCGGTCCAGTAGCCGTTCTGGAAGTTCACCAACGTCGAGCCGTTCGGGTCGACGTGCGCGACGCCCTTCACCACCACCAGGTCCTTGAAGTCCCGCGCCAGCGCTCCCCCGATCGCGGCCGTTGCCGGCAGCCCCGCCTTGTCCGGCCCGAAGCACACCGTCGACGGCTGCATCACCCAACCTGGCGGGTCCAGGACCTGCCCAGTCGCGGTGTCCACCTCAGCGATCCAGACCCAGAACTGGATGAGCCCTTGCCCGCTCGGCTGGCAACTGGTCAGCGCCGCCCCGCACGGCACGCCCGGGTCGGTCCTCGTGCTCCCCGTGCACGTCGGCGCGTACGCATACATCTTGACCGTCTTCGGCAACCCCGCCGCCTGCCCCTGCGCCCCACCCGAGCCGGGTATTCCGGATGCCGAACCCTGAATGGCTCCGGCGTTGAACGTTCCGTCGCTCGGCGCGTCGCATTGGACCTCGTTGTTGCCACATCCAACGACTACTGGATCACCCGAACCGAGAGTGGTTTCCGCATTCGCCGAGGCCCCAAGCGATGACAGGCAAATGGCGACAGCCAGCGTCGCCGTTCGCCTCATGCCGCTTCCTTCACAGCGCGGAGGACCCAACCGGCCGCCACTCGCTTGACTGTGACCGTCTTGTGCGCACGCGGCGACGCAGGAAGACGCCTGACGATCTCGCCACTGCTGTCAACGAGCACTCGGGCAGGTGCGTCCATGAACACATCCACGGCGATGAAGCCATTGACTTCCGGCGGCGCCTCGGCACTCAGTACACGAACTGCGATGCCCTGCAGCTTCTGACCGTCATGAGCGAGATCGTTAACCGACGCGATGTATCGCTGGCAGGTGCCGCACTCAGGATCGCTTAGCCCCGTTAGCCGTGACGCGTCAGCTTCATGCAGCGCCGCGTTGAACTGGGCGTAGTAGAAGCGGACGAAGGCGGCCGCGCCAAACGCGTCGTGAACCCGGGCAGCGGGAGGCACGACGACGGGTACGACGGAAGCGCTCGGGGTGGGGGTGAGGCTCGGGAGGACCTGGGGCTCGGAACCGCCGCTGCAGGCGGTGAGCAGCACGAGACCGGCGAGGGCGGCCGCCGTGCGCAGTCTCACGGGGCCGAAGGCTACGACAAACCGGACATCCGCCGCGCCCACCCTGTGGACGGCAGCAGAGTGGCCGGCCCGCTCAGAAAGAGCGAGCAAAAGGCGCAGGAGCCGAGAGGACTACCCGTAGCGGAGGAAGTCCTGGACCGCGTAGACGTACCGATCCGAGCCGCGGACGGCGCCGACCCCTATGTAGTTGTAGCGGGGGTTGAGGATGTTGGCGCGGTGGCCGGACGAGCCCATCCACATCTCGACCATGCGGCCGGGCGAGACGTTGGCCCGGGCAACGTTCTCACCGGCAGCAGTGCCATGGCAGGTCGACATGATCGGCGTCAGCGACTGATGCGACAGCGCGCGGGTCGCGGCCAGGTGACGCGCCCACGGGTCGGCGAAGTGGCCCTTCACGCAGTAGGAGACCTTGAGCGGTGCCAGCCCGTACCGAGCCCGCTGGGCGTTCGTGTACCGCACGATCTCGGAGTCGTAGGTGGCCGTCGCCGCCGCGGATGCCGGGGTCAGCAGGCAAGCGAGGACCAGCAGTGGCAGCAGCAGGGCAAGGCGCTTCACACGCTCCTCATCGGCACGAAACCATGATCAGGTGAGCGGCTCTGCATCCGCATCCAACGTCTCGAGCAGAGCCACCAGCTCGGCGATGACGCCAGGACCGGCAGCGACCACAAGATCGGATCCCGCGGGCTTGCCTCGGAGACCGGTCACGACCGCACCAGCCTCGCTCGCGATCAGCCGTCCGGCGGACAGGTCCCAGGGTGACAGCCCTTGCTCGTAGTACGCGTCCAGCCGTCCGGCCGCGACCGAGCACAGGTCGAGGGCACCCGATCCGAGCCGCCGGATGTCGCGAACAGCCGGCAGCAGCGTCGGCAGCAGCCGAGCCTGTGCAGCACGGCGCTTCTCGCCGTACCCGAAGCCCGTCCCGACCAGCGCCAGGGGCAGCGACGATACGGACGAGCAAGCGAGCGGTACGCCGTTGAGGAGCGCGCCGCTGCCGCGGACCGCCTGCCAGAGCTCGTTCTTGGAGGGGTCGTACACGACGCCGACGACCGTGCCGTCAGCCGACTCGACACCGATGGACACCGCCCACTGCGGGATGCCGTAGAGGTAGTTCACGGTGCCGTCGATCGGATCGATGACCCAACGCAGCCCGGAGGTGCCCGTCGAGCCGGCACCTTCCTCGCCCAGCAGGCCGTCGTCAGGGCGGACCGAGGACAGCGCCGACACGAGCAACTCCTCCACGGCCTTGTCGGCGGCCGTCACGACGTCGGTCGGCGAGGACTTCGTCTCCAGGGCCCCGATGCCGAGCCGCATCGACAACGCGAGTGCCCCGGCCTCTCGGGCCAGGTCAGTGGCCAGGGCCAGGGTTGCGTCGAGATCCACCAGGGGATTGTGGCAAACTAGAACGCGATTCGGTTTCGGAGTGACCGAGGCCACACAGGAGGGCACGAAAACGTGGACCTGACCTTCAGCAAAGAGGACGAGGACTTCCGGTCCGAGTTCCGCAGCTGGCTCGACGCGAACCTTCCCCCGGAGATGCGCACCCGGGAGTGGTGGCGCCCCAAGAGCGAAGACGAGCAGTTCCAGATCCGTCGGGAGTGGGAGGCCAAGAAGGCCGACGCCGGCTTCTGCGGCATCCAGTGGCCGACGGAGTACGGCGGTCGCGGCGGCACGCCCACCATGAAGGCGATCTACGACGAGGAGATGGCGAAGGCCAACGCGCCGCACACCGTCAACCCGCTCGGGCTCGCGTTCCTCGCGCCGACGGTCATGGCCATCGGCACCGACCAGCAGAAGCGCGACATCATCCGGCCGATGCTGCGCACCGAGACGATCTGGTGCCAGGGCTTCTCCGAGCCGGGCGCGGGCTCCGACCTCGCAGCGCTGCAGATGAAGGC
>JBHEMB010000298.1:0-3201 GCA_046262855.1 Mycobacteriales bacterium
GGCCCGGGTCGGCGACGTCGTCCTGTCGCGGGACGACGTGCACGTCCACTTCGACGGTGTGGTCGCCCTCGACGGCGCGCACATCGAGCTGCGAGCCGGGGAGGTCCATGCCCTGGTCGGCCCGAACGGCAGCGGCAAGACCACGATGCTCAAGGAGCGGGCGCAGGACCCGCGTGCGGTCCGGACCCCGCAGCACACCGTCGTCATGCCGCGCCTGCCCGCCGACCGGCAGGTCGCCCTCGGCGCCCGAGGCGGTGGTCGTGCCCGCCATGCCGTGCTGCGGCACCTGCTGTCGACGCCGTCCTCGCGTCGCCCCGACCCGACGGTGCCGGCCGCGCTCGAGGCGACGGGGCTGCAGCAAGTCGCCGGCGCCGAACCGCAACGGCTGAAGGCCGGTGACCAGCGGCTGCTGCAGGTGGCGCGCGCTGTCGCGACCGGCGCGCCCGCGCTGCTCCTCGACGAACCCGCGGCCGGTATGACACCGGAGGAGCGCAGCCGGCTGCGTGCGGTCCTGCGGCAGCTGGCATCCCAGGGCCGGGCGGTCCTGCTCGTCGAGCACGACATGCGGCTGGTCGGTGAGGTCGCAGATCGGGTCACCGTTCTGAACCAGGGGCGGGTGCTCGCCTGTGGCGCACCTGACCAGGTGCGGTCCGATCCCGCCGTACGCCGGGCCTATCTCGGTACGTTGGCGCCGTGAGACGCCTCGCGCTGCCCCTGCTCCTCGCGGTCGGGCTCACCGCTTGCAGCGCCGGGACGGCCACGCCGAAGGGCGACGCGCTGATCGTCGTGTCCGCGCCGATCAACGCATCCCCGTGGATCGGCGACTTCATGGTCAAGGGCGCCGAGCTGGCCGCGGCCCAGGTCAACGCCGGTGCCGGGCGGCACGTCCGGGTGGAGGTCCTGGACAGCGAGGGCTCGGCGCAGACAACGGTGGCGAACGCGCGCAAGGCGGTCGGCGACGGCGCGGTCGCGTTCATCACCGACGGTGTAGGGGCGAAAGCGGTCGCCGCCGTGACCGATCCGGTGAAGCTGCCGGTGTTCATCACCTTCGAGGGCGGCGCCTCCCTCACGGACCCTGCATCGCGGCCGTCGCTGTTTCGGCTCGCCCCGGCCAACAAGGACCTCTGCCGGCGGCTCGCGGACTACCTCGCCGACGTCCGGCGCGGTCAGAGCGTCGCGCTGATCGGCGACGACAGCGCGTACGGCGTGGAGGGTCTCGCCAACGTGAAGGCGGACCTGCTCCACGACGAGGTCAAGGTGGTCTCGCAGGGGACCGTGCCGTCGGGCGCTCGGGACGTGAGCGCCCAGGTGCTCGCCGCCCGTCGCTCCGGGGCGAAGGTGCTGGTCGTCTGGGCACGGGCGGCAGGGGTCGCCGCGGTCATCCGGACGGCCCGCAGCGCCGGGTGGGACGTCCCCGTCTACACCGGGCCTGCCGGCGAGGACCCGCTCGTCCGGCAGCAGCTCGCGGATCGGCCGCAGTGGCTCGACGGGACGGTCTTCGTCTCCTTCCGCATCACCAGCGAGTCAGGTGGCGCACCGTTCGCCGCCTACCGCAAGGCCTATGAGAAGGCTTACGGGCCAAGCACTTTCGGCGTGCGCAGCGACGGCAAGCTCGTGGTGCAGCCCCCGGACTGGTCGATGTACTCCTACGACGCCGTCAACCTCGTGAAGGCCGCCCTCGACCGTGCGAAGGTCGTCGACCGCACGAACGTGTACGAGGGCATCCAGGCTCTCGTGATCACCGGGGCGAACGGCGACGAGCGTGGGTACGGCCCAGACGATCGGGAGGGTGTCAGCCCCGACGACATGTACTTCGCGTACTTCAAGAGGATGCGCTTCTATCCCAAGCTCGACGACAAGCTGTCGACCTCGCTGCCTGTGGTGCCGCAGTAGCATGTGCGGCCGCTACGCCTCGTCGCGCAGACCGGAGGACCTGGTCTCGTGGTACGACGTCGAGGAGCCTCCCGAGGAAGTACTGCCACCGTCGTGGAACGTCGCACCGACGGATCCGGTGTACGCCGTCGTCCAGTCGAAGGACGGGATCCGGCAGTTACGGGTGCTGCGGTGGGGCCTGGTCCCGTCGTGGTCGAAGGACGCGAAGGGCGCCGCCCGGATGATCAACGCCCGGCAGGAGTCGGTGAAGGAGAAGCCGGCCTTCCGCAAGGCGTTCGCGAGCCGGCGTTGCCTCGTGCCGGCGGACGGCTACTACGAGTGGAAGCAGGAGGGCACGGACAAGCAGCCGTGGTACCTCAGCACACCCGAGCCGCTGTCGATGGCCGGGCTGTACGAGCACTGGAAGACACCGGAGGGGGACTGGCTGTCGACCTGCACGATCATCACGACGACGGCCCCTGACGAGCTGGGCGAGATCCACGACAGGACGCCGCTGCTGGTGCCGAAGGAGCACTGGGCGGTGTGGCTCGACCGCTCCGTCGCCGACCCAGGAGACCTCCTGATCCCAGGAACGCCAGGGGTTCTCGAGGCGTGGCCCGTCGGCAAGGCCGTGGGCAACGTGCGCAACAACGGCCCGGAGCTCGTAGAGCCGGTCTAGGAGCGCCGCCAGACTGCGTATCCCGCGGCGAGCAGCACCAGCCCTCCGGCGCCGGCGAGCGAGAGCGCCCCCCACTGCGGGTGCAACGGCGCTCGGGCAACCTGCGTCCTCGAGGCCGGTGCGAACGACAGGGCGAACGAGGTCGTGCCCGTGCCCTCGAGGTCGGCACCCAGGTAGGGGCTGTACGAGGAGGCCCGCGCGCCGGTCGCCGCGACGGCCACCAGCAGGTCGAGCGCTGCCTTCCGCTCGCTGACCGGCGGCCGCGAGGCCGCCCACTGCCGCCACGTGGCGAACGACCGGGGGGGTGCGAGCTCGCGTGCGTTGAGGGCAGCCACGGCGTCCAGCTGGAGCAGCAGCGAGCCAGGCCCGTCGGTGCGGACGTCGAAGGTCACGGCGGCGTCCTGGGTGCCAGTTGCACTTCCGCCGAGGGTGCCGGCGAACGTCGCCCCGTCCGCTGTCGGTGTCGTGGCCGGACCGCTGACGGTGCCTGTCGTGCCCAGCAGGCGAACCCGTCCGGTCAGTCGCATCGGGACGGCCTGCGCCGCAGTGACGGTGGCGCCCCCCGTGACCGTGAGGGCCTTCGGGAGGCGGTCGTCGGTGGAGGGCAGCCGCGCGGGGGTGGGGTGCCTCGCGACCCGCAGGGCGAGGTC
>JBHEMB010000299.1:0-5615 GCA_046262855.1 Mycobacteriales bacterium
GCCGACTACTGGGAGGAGTCGCTGAAGGAGGTGCGCATCGACGACGACGTCCGCGACTACCTGCTCGCCCTGATCCGCTACGAGAACGTCCCCCGCTGGATCGGTCGGCTGCTGGCGAAGCGCAGCGAGTTCCTCACCACAGGCTTCCTCCCGCCGCTGTTCCGCGAGCAGCTCGGCCTGCCGTGGGACGAGCAGCGCGAGGCGAGGTTCCAGCGCTACCTGACCCGGCTCGCGAGGCTGCTCCGAGTGCTTCCGCGCCCGATTCGCGTGTTCCCGTTCAACTGGCTGCTGCACGACCTGCGCCGCCGCGATCGCAAGGGCATCCCGCTCGTCTGATTCGCGCCTGTGCCGCCCCGCACCGTCCCCACGAGCAGGTGTGCGGCCGTACGCGGACGCGCGACGCAGGCACGCCGCACACCTCCGCCCGGCCGGCGAGGGCAGCCGCACCGTCAGCCGCTCGGGACCAGCGACGAGGGCGGGCGCGACGGCCGCGACGGGAACATCGCTCGGGCGACGAGCAGCAGGCTGAGGAACGCGAGCAGCAGCTGTCCAGGCCAGTCCACACTGCTGTCCTGCTCAACCGGAGGCACGACCGGAGCGGGGCTCTGAGTCACCTCGGGAACCACCTGAGGTCGTACGACGGCAGTGCGCGGCGACGTCGTCGGCTGCACGTCGTCGGCCACGGCGAGGCCGGAGGGGACCGTGACCAGCAGCACCGCGAGGAGCAGCTTCCTCATGGCACCGTCACCCGCCCTCGCGATCGGGCGATCGCTGCGCTGTCGGTCCCGAGGTAGGAGGCCACCACCGCGGCGTCACGCAGGACGGCCTCGGGTGCCCCTTCGGCGATGACGCGACCGAGGTGCATGCAGACCAGCGTGTCGGAGATCGCCGACAGCATGGGGATGTCGTGCTCCACGACGGCCAGCGACGCACCGGTCTGGTCCCGCACCTGGAGCAGGATCCGCTGGAGCGCCTCGACCTCGCGCTGCGCGACGCCCGCGGCCGGCTCGTCGAGCAGCAGCACGCTCGGCGCCCGCGCGAGGGCGCAGGCGAGCTCGAGGATCCGGCGCGTCCCGGTCGACAGCTCGGACACGAACGCGTCCTGGTAGCGGCCGAGACTCATCAGCTCGATCGTCTCGTCGACGGTGAAGCCGACGTCCGCCTCGCTGCGGACGGCCGCCCCGAGCCGGAACGCGTACGCCAGCGGCTCACGCACCCGGACGTGCCGGTCGAGCGCGGTCGCGATGGTCTCGCGGACCGTCATCGAGGGGAACAGCCGCGCGTCCTGGAAAGTGCGCCCCAGCCCGGCGGACGCGCGCTGCGCCGGCGACCGGCTCGTGACGCCAGCGCCCCTGAGCAGCACCTGCCCCGTGTCCGGCGCGAGGAAGCCGGAGAGGCAGTCCAGCGCACAGGTCTTGCCCGCCCCGTTGCTCCCGAAGATGCCGACGATGGCCGCTGCGGGCACCGAGAGGTCTACGCCGTCGAGTGCCTGCACCCCGCCGAACGCCTTGCGCAGACCACGGGCCTGCAGCACCGCTGGCCCGCCGGCCGTGCTCGCTGATCGCTCGCGCACGTCGCCGGTGAGGAACACGGCACGGACGATGTCTTCGCGGGCGACCAGATCGGTCACCGGACCGCGGAAGCGGGTCTGCCCCTTCTCCAGGAAGACGGCGTCCGCGGCGATGCTGGCCGCGAGATCGATCGACTGCTCGACCAGGACGACGGTCGTCCCGGAGGCGTTGATCTCGCGGACGACGTCGAGGATCTGCGCGACGACCGTCGGAGCGAGCCCGAGCGAGAGCTCATCGATGAGCAGCAACCGCGGGTTGCACAGCAGCGCCTGCGCGAGCACGAGCATCTGCTGCTGACCACCGGAAAGCTCGCCGGCAGCGACGTCGAGGCGCTCCTCCAGGACCGTGAACAGCGCCAGCGCCCGGCCCATCGGCTGCTCGACGTGGGGCCGGTCCCGCCGTACCAGCCAGCCGGCCATCCGCAGGTTGTCGCGCACCGACAGCGTGCGGAAGACGCCCCGACCGCCAGGCACGAGCACGATGCCTGCCCGCAGCCGCGAGGGTGGGTCGAGCGCACTGATGTCCCTGCCGTCGAACAGGACGCGGCCGGAGGTCAACGGCAGCACGCCGCAGACCGCCTTCAGCGCAGAGCTCTTGCCCGCACCGTTGGTGCCCAGCACTGCGAGGATGCCGCCCTCCCGCACGGCGAACTCGGTGCCGAACAGCACCGGGCTCCTGCCGTAGGAGGCATGGATGCCGTCCACGACGAGCAGCCCCTCGAGGGAGGAGCGGCTGGCGCTCTCGGTGATCTCCTCGAACGACGGCACCGACAGGCCGTGGCGGCGGGCGACCCAACGCAACCAGCGGTCGCGCGTCGCGAAGACCACCTGGCCCAACCCTCCGGGGACGAACAGCAGCAGGAGGAGCAGTCCGGCACCCGTCGCGAGCAGCTGGGCCGCGCCGGTGAGGAAGTACTGCGCGCTCTCGACGTACACAGCTCCGAGGACGGCGCCGGGCAGGGAGGCGGCACCGCCGATGACGACCATCGTGAAGACCACCAGGCTCTGCACGGGGTCGAACCCGGAGAACGGGATGCCCCGGAGGGCGACGGCGTAGAGCCCGCCGGCGATGCCTGCCAGCGCGCCGCTGAACGCGAAGGCGGTGAGCTTCGCGCGGACGGGCTCGATCCCGAAGGCCGCTGCTGCCCGCTCGTTGTCGCGGACCGCCACCATCGTCCGGCCAGGCCTCCCGGCCCGCAGGTTCCTGGCCAGCACGATCGCCAGGACCGCCACCAGGACACAGAGGTAGTCGAACGTCAGCGGGTCGTCGAGGGAGAAGCGGCCGAGCAGCAACGGCCTCGTGACGGTTGGCGGGGTCAGCCAGGGGACATGCGCGGAGTTGAGCAGGTAGGTCGACACGGGCGCGCCGAACGCCAGCGTCGTGACGGCGAGAAACAGCCCATGGATGCGCAACGCGGGGATGCCGACGACGACGGCGGCCACGGCGCCGACGGCGGCGGCGGCCAGCAGGGACAGCAGCAGGTCGGCGTGCTCGTGCACGAGAAGGCTCGCAGTGGTCGCCGCGCCGAGGCCGACGAAGGCGAACTGCCCCAGGCTGATCTGCCCCGACCAACCGGTGATGACCACCAGCGACACGGCGATGACGCAGTAGATCGCGGTATAGGCGTAGAGCCCCCGGTGCGGCGCGGACAGCAGCAGTGGGAGCGCGAGGGCGACGGCGGTGCCGAGCGCGAGCAGGCCGCGTCCGGCCCACCTCACCTCCGCGAGCGCTGCCAGTAGCCGCGGTACCGGCCGCACCTCGCGCAGCGCGACGTGGTCGCCGAGCGCGCCCTCGTCCTGCCGGGTCTGCCTGCGGCGTTGCAGGAGCAGTGCGCCGAGCACGAGGAAGAACAGCGCGACGTCCACGGTGGAGCTCTGCGGGTAGCTCCAGAAGACGGCCTGCTGCACGACTCCGATCCCGACCCCGGCGAAGAACGCCACCGGCAGGCTGTCCATCCGGGCCACCACCGCCGCCGCGAGCGGCGGGAGCAGTAGCACCGGGCCCCCGGGCACGCCCAGCTGCGGGCCCAGGACGGGGGCGGCGAGCAACGACCCGATGCCGGACAGCGCGGCGGCGAGGACCCAGGCCAGCAGCGAGAGCCGGCGCACCGGGATGCCGAGCAGGAGGGCGCGCTCCGCCGACTCGGCGCTCGCCCGGATCGCCACTCCTGTGTCGCTCCGCACGAGGAACAGCGCCAGCGCGACGAGGACCACGGGTACGACGGTCAGCACCGCCACGTGATCGCTCGTGAAGACGATGGGACCTGCCTTGAAGTGCACCGGCAGGTCGAGGTGGAAGGTCGTCGCCGGCCGCAGCTGGTCGTACATGTTCGGCAGGAAGATCTCACCGGCAGCGACGACCTGGGCCAGCCCGATCGTGGCGACGGTGAGGATCAGCCGCGGTGCGGTGAACAGCCGGCGGACGACCACTTCGTGCGCGACCGCCCCGGTCAGGAGGGCGGCGAGCAGCCCGAGGGCCATGCCGGCCCAGAGCGGCAGCCCCGACCCCGTCGTCAGGACCACCGCGCAGGTCGTGGCCAGGCCGCCGAGCTCGGCCTGGGCGAAGTTGACGACCCGGCTGGCGCGGTAGACGAGCACCAGCCCCATCGCCGTCAGCGCGGTCAGCGAGCCGAGCGTGACGCCGAGCAGCACGACGCCGAACGGCAGGCCCTGTGGCAGCACCGACCTCGCCACGAGCCAGGTGAGCAGGCACCCTGCCAGCCAGCCGGCCGGACGCACTCGCGTCATCGGCCGAAGCAGTGCAGCTGCACGTGCGGCCCGCCCCACGTGCTCGGGTCGGTGAAGCTGTGGAAGCGCCCGCTGTCGCAGTTGCGGTAGCCCCCCCTCTCGTGGTCGAAGGGGCTCGGGTACGTCGGGTCGAACCAGCCGACCGGTGCGCTCGCGATCGGCGTGTAGGCATGACCGTCCGCGAACCGCATCGTGCCGAGGTAGCCGGTGATGGGCCTCAGCGCCAGGGACCCGCGGGCCAGGTTCACCGGCGTCAGGGTCGGGCCGGCGACCTGCAGCCCCAGGAAGACCTGCAGCAGCGTCCCGTAGGCCGCGGCGTAGTAGAGCTCGGCCGGTTCCTTGCCGCCGCTCGCGAGCTTGAAGACCCGGTAGGCCTCGTTGTGCTGGTCGTCCGGCCACGCGCCGCCGTCGGTCATCAGGCCACGCCAGTTGCCGCCGTACGGCTGCTGCGCCTGGCCGTCGCCCCAGTACGGCTGGACCCACTCGGGGTAGTAGTTCTGCGACTGGGCGCTGTTGCCGAGGAAGATCGGGACGACGGGGTCGCAGTAGCAGAGCACGGTGGTGACGCCGGCGGCCTGCATCTGCGCGACGATGCTCTGGCTCTGGGTCTGGAACTGCGCGACGTTGATCGAGTACGACGCCTCTCGGGTGACCTTTGCGGCGCAGCGACCCATGATGCGCTTGATGACATCGGCGATCGCGGCGTACTCAGGGTTGTCGGGGTGGATGAGCCCGAAGACCCGCTGCTTCGCGGCGAGCGCCTTGTCCGGCGCGAAGATCGCCTTCATCCCGGTCAGCCGCCGGCACGTGAGGTTGCCCATCCAGCTGCCGACCCCTGTGCCCGACGGGGTGATCGACCACCAGTACGGCGAGTGCCGCTGGTAGTAGCCGTCCGGGAAGCCGAGCGGACCCCAGGCCACGACCCGCTGCTGCGCCAGCGAGCTCCAGTACGGGTTCGAGCCGCGCAGCTGGAACGTCACGTCGCCGAAGGCCTTGAGCGACTTGGCCGTCGCAGCATCGGCCTGGGCACGGTCGGCGCCCTGGCCCTGGTCCTCCTGGATGTAGTCGCCCTTGCCCTGGAAGCTCTTGATGACGACCTTGCGGCCGTACAGCTCGAACTGCTTGTTGAACCAGCCGGCATAGACGTTGAGGTCCTGCAGGTACTCAGCGTCTCTCGGTGGCGCGGCCGGACCCGTGGCAGCGGTGATCGCGGCGTCGCTGGTGGAGTTGCCCAGGCGGTAGGACAGCGTGATGGTCGTTCCGGTGACGCCGTACGACGAGGCGCCGCCGTTCGAGC
>JBHEMB010000300.1:0-7946 GCA_046262855.1 Mycobacteriales bacterium
CCTCGTGGCCGGCCGTGACCAGGCCGTCGCCTGCAGCCCTGAGCAACTTGCCGCTGGCCGTGCCCTCGGTCTCCGGGAGGTGCTCGGAGACCAGCAGCACCCTCACAGCGCCACCACGTCCGCTCCGCTCACAGCGCCACCACGTCCGCTCCGCTCACAGCCGCCTCGCCAGGCCGACCGCGAACCCTGCCAGCGCGCCGAGCCGCCACACCACCGGCGGCCCCCAGTGCCGGCGGCGGCCGCCGCGCACCTCCGCCGCCGCCGTGGCCACGCCGCCCAGCCGCAGCACCCTCGGCAGCAGCAGCCGGGCACGGGGCCGGTCGGTGCGGGCGAGCCGGGCCAGCCGCGCACCCATGCCCTTCCCGTACGCCCAGTGCAGCCGCAGCGCCTGCGCGTCGTCGCGCCACTGCACGTGCCAGGCGAGCGCTGCAGGCTCGAACCAGCCGCGGTGGCCGGCGAGCAGCAGCCGGTCGAACAGGTCCAGGTCCTCGCCGCTCCCGAACCACGACGCGGGACCGAGCCGCTCGTCGAACCCGCCGACCGACTCGAGCGCGCCCCGGCGGACCCGCAGGTTGCCGGCGATGCCCGGGATGAGCGGCCCGCGGCGGTCCACGACCGTGCCGACGTGCCGGTCCGCCAGCGACACCGGTCGCTCGTGCGGCCGGTCGTCCGGGGGCTGCTCGACCCGACCGAGGACGAAGTCCGCGGCAGGTGCCAGCAGCGCCGTCCGCCAGCCGGGTGCGACGAGGACGTCGTCGTCGACGAAGGCGACCTGCTCCGTCTTCGCGGCGCGCCATCCGAGGTTGCGGGCCAGGGACGTGCCCGGCGCTGTGGCGAGGAGCACCTCCGCGCCGTAGGGCTCGGCAACGGCGCGCGCCGGGTGCTGCGCAGGGCAGGAGTCGACGACGAGCAGCCGGTCGCCGTCACGGAGCTCCGCCTGCAGCGCCGCGAGGCAGCGCCGCAGCAGCTCCGGCCGGTCGCGGGTGGGAACGATGACGGTCAGCTGGTCAGCCACCGGCGACGCCGTCCATCACGTCGTCGAGCCGGGAGACGAAGGCATCCCAGCTGAACTCGCCGGCCCGCGCGACCGCCGCCTCGTGGATGCCGGCGGGTGCTCTGCCGTCGAGCACCTGCTCGACCCGCTCGGCGAAGCGCAGCGGGTCGCGCGGCTCGAGCCATCCCGTGACGCCGTGGACGACGGTCTCCCGTGGCCCGCC
This sequence comes from Mycobacteriales bacterium, assembly GCA_046262855.1. Classification (GTDB taxonomy): domain Bacteria; phylum Actinomycetota; class Actinomycetes; order Mycobacteriales; family SCTD01; genus RYN-111. The sequence continues at coordinate 1,218 of JBHEMB010000300.1, forward strand.
GCTGTCGACAGCGAGCACCGGCGCACCGCTGGCCATCGCCTCCAGGGGCACGATGCCGAAGTCCTCGTTGCGCGCGGTGAACAGCAGCAGCGCACAGCCGCGATACAGCTCCGACAACCGACTGTCCGTTGGGTCGAGCTCGAAGCTGGCATCCCAGCCGGCCGCGCGGGCACGGAGGTCGGCGAGATAGGGCCGGCTCTTCTCGTCGACCGCCCCAGCGATGACTAGTCGGACCCGCTTTCCCTTGCGCCCCAGCACTTCCAGGGTCTCGAGGGCGAGCTCGACGTCCTTCTGCCACATGATGCGTCCCGCGACGAGCAGGAATGGCTCCCGCGCGGCGGTCCCGGCCGGGAAGCGGGCGAGGTCGACGCCGGGATGCAGCACCTCCACCGGTCCATTCGGCACCAGCCCGGCGGTGCGGATGCGAGCTGCGGTCTCGGCCGAGTTCGCGAGAACGTGCCGGTAGCACCGCCAGGCCCGCCGGTCGACCGCCTCGAAGGCAGCACCCAGCACGGCGAGACCCGCCCGCCGGACGCTCGAGGCGCCGACCAAGGCAGCTCGGGTGGCCGGGTCGTGCAGGATCTTCAGCGGGGTGTGGCAGTACGCCGCGACGGGCACCGGCGACCGTGGCGCGACCAGGTCCCCGAGACCCTCCGAGGAGACCAGCAGCGCCTGCGCGCCGTCGAGCGGCAGCCGGCTCCGGCCGATCCGCCACGCGGCCTGCGCGAGCGGCGCCAGTGACCGCCGGACCGACACCGGGGGTGCGAGCTCGACCACCTGGGCAGCTCGCAGCTCGGGGTAGGTGGCATCGGGTTCGTGGTGGTGGGTGAGCAGCAGCCACTCGTGCCGGGACCGGGCCAGCAGCTCGACGAAGGACCGCTCGATGCCGCTGGTGAGGTAGATCCAGGGGTGGTAGAGCGCGACCCTCACCGCAGCGCCACCGCACCGCGCAGCAGACCCCGCAACACGCCGGTGAGCCGGGCGAGGGCCAGCAGCGCGCCGAACTCGTAGCGCCGCCGCAGGTCCCTGGCCCCCGTCACGACAGTGCCGTCCCAGACAGCGTCTCGTGCGACCGACCTGGCCCGGGGGCGCTGCCCGCGGCGCAGCAGCAGCACCAGGCGGGCACCGAGGCCGATCCCGTAGCCGTGGTCGAGGGCCAGCAGCTGGCGGCGTCCGCGCCACTGGTCGTGGACAGCAGCCGCCTGCGGGGCGAACCAGCCCTCGTGGCCCGCGGCCAGCAACCGGTCGAGCAGGTCGAGGTCTTCGGCGGCCCTCGTCCAGGTGCCGGGTCCCAGCCGCTCGTCGAAGCCTCCTACCGCTTCGAGCGCTGACCGCCGTACTCCCAGGTTGGCGCTGGCACCGAGGGTGCCCCGGGAAGCGACGGTCAGGCGCATCGGTGCCGTCAGCGTCGTCACCGCGACCGGACGCTCGCGGCCCTCCTGGCCGGCAGGCACGCCCACGGCCCCGGCGACCCAGGCTGCCTCCGCGAGCGCTGCGACCATCGCGTCGGCCCAGCCGGGGAGCACCGCGACGTCGTCGTCGACGAACGCCAGGAGGTCATGTCGCGCGGCACGCCAGCCCGCGTTGCGAGCCCGCGCGGCACCGGGCAGCGTGCACCGGAGGGCTCCGGGCACGGGCGTACGAGAGGCGGAGTCCACGACGCGGAGCTCGTCGTCCGCAGCGAGCTCCTGACGCAGCGCTGCCAGGCAGTGGCGGAGGTGTTCGGGACGGTCACGGGTGGGTACCACCACGCTCAATCCCGCTCGCCCTGACATGTGCGCAGCCTGGCACCTCGCACCGACGCGTCACGGACCGGGCGCGCCGTCGTTCATCAGAGCAGCAGGCTGCGAGGTAGGGGCCGTGGGTACGTTGTCCTCTCGGGAGGCGGTGAATGACCCAGCAGGTGGAGCACGGCCTCGGTAGGGCGAGGCGCCTTGTCGACCGCGCTCCCGTGACGCTGGACACCGCCGCCGCCCCGCCGCGCACGCTGCGACCCAGGTGGGAGCGGCAGTACGGCGCGCTGATGCCGTTCGGCGACCTCGCCATCACGGTCGCGGTGGCTGCGCTCTGTGGCCGGCTGCTGCCCTGGGTCAGCCTCCCCGTCGCGCTTCTCCTCGCTGTCGTCTGGCTGGTGCCGCTTGCCGTGGGCGGTGCCTACGAGTCGCGGGTGCTCGGCCAGGGGTCCGACGAGTACAAGCGGGTGCTGTCCGCCTCCTGGCAGTACGCCGCTCTGCTTGGCTTGGTCGCCTACGCAGTAGGTGACGAGAACGTCCGCGGCTGCCTGTTCGTGGTGCTGCCCGCGGGGACGACCGGGCTGCTGCTCGGCCGGCAGACCGTCCGCCGGTTCGTCTGGGCTCGCCGACGGCAGGGGTTCGCTCTGCACAGGCTGGTGGTCGTCGGCCCGGCCTTCACCGCCGCGGACCTGATCCGGGAGGTGCAAGGCCGCGACGACACCGGTTTCAGCGTCGTCGGGGTCTGCACCGCCGGTGTCGCCGAGGACGGCATGACCGACGACCTGCCGCAGCAGTGGGAGTTCCAGGACGTCATGGAGACCGTCGGCCGGACCCGCGCGGACACGGTTGCCGTGGTGGGCAGCGCGGACATGCCGCAGGGCTTCGTACGGCGGTTGGCGTGGCAGCTCGAGGGCACCGGCGTCGACCTGATGGTCAGCCCGGCCATCACCGACATCGCCGGCCCCCGCATCCACGTGCGGCCCGTGGCGAACATGTCGATGCTCTACGTGGAGGCCCCCCGGTTCACGGGCGCGTCGCGGGTCCTGAAGAACACCAGCGACCGGATCGCTGCCGGTCTGCTGCTCGTGCTGTTGCTGCCCCTGCTCCTGGTCGTCGCGGTGGCGGTGGCGCTGGACAGCCGGGGGGGCGTCTTCTTCCGGCAGCAGCGGGTCGGTTTCGGTGGCGAGGTCTTCTCCATCTGGAAGTTCCGCACCATGCACGTGGAGGCGGAGCGGCTGCAAGCGGAGCTGGCCGCGCTGAACGAGTCCGACGGCGGGCTGTTCAAGCTGCGCCGGGACCCGCGGGTGACGCGCGTCGGGGCCTTCCTTCGCCGATGGTCGATCGACGAGCTCCCGCAGCTGGTCAACGTGCTGCGGGGCCAGATGTCGCTGATCGGCCCGCGGCCGCTGCCGATCACGCTGGAGGACTTTGCGGGTGACGAGCGCCGCCGGCTGCTGGTGCGGCCGGGCATGACCGGCCTCTGGCAGGTCAGCGGTCGCTCCGACCTCTCCTGGGACGAGAGCGTCCGGCTGGACCTGTACTACGTCGAGAACTGGTCGCTCGCGGTCGACGCCGTCATCCTGCTCCGCACGGTCATCGCGGTCCCGCGGCGGCACGGCGCCTACTGAGGCTCCCCGGGTTCGAGCCCGGGAGTTGCTAGCGTCCCCCCGTGCCTGACGAGCCTGCGGACACCCCAGCCACCACACCTTTCGAGGTGCCTCAGGACGTGCCCGCCGACGGCGGCGACCTGATGGCGCGCCTCAAGGAGCTCGAGAGCCGGGTGTCGGCCGACGCGCCCGCTCCGGAGCCACCCCCGACGCCGGAGGCGGGGGAACCGGTTACCGAGCCGGTCACCGCGACCCCGGAGGTGGCCGCCCCGGTCGCCGCCACGCCTGCCAAGCCACCCACGAAAGCGGCCGCCGTGCCGCTGGCGACGCCCGTCAAGAAGGCGCCGGCCAAGAAGGCTCCCGCGAAGAAGGCAGCGAAGGCCCCCGCCACCAAGCGCACCCCACCGAAGAAGGTCGCCGTTCCCGACCTCGGGAGCACTCCGGCGACGCCCTGGCCGGTCTCTCAGGCACCCCTGCCCCTGCCGGCTGAGCCGCGCCCTGCCGCCGTACCCCCTCCCGTCCCGGCTGTGGTCGCCACCGAGACGACCGTGCCGGCGCGCGAAGGTGACGGGCTGCTCCGCTTCCTCGTCATGCTGGCCGTGTTGCTGCTCGCCGCGGCCGCAGGGCTCGGGGCGGCGGCGTTCGTCGAGCACCGGGACACCAGCTACCGGGCTGTGCTCGTCGTGCAGCTGACCCCCGGGCCCGACCCGGCGGGATCGGTCGAGGACGCCATCGCTCAGGGGGTGACGAGGTACGTCTCGCAAGCGTCCGCTCCTACGTTCACCGAGACCGCTGCCCGTCGGGCCGACGTGGCCGGCTCGGACGTCAAGGGCGACGTCATGGCGAAGCAGCGGGGCACCGACCAGGTCGAGCTGGAGGTTCGGGCGTCGACCGCGGCGCAGGCCAAGACGCTCGCCGCCGGCGCGGGGGATGCCCTCGTCGAGCTCGTGAACTTGGACCAGGTCGTCAGCCAGCCGTCGGCGGGCGACCGGCTCTCCGCTGCCGTCATCGGTGAGCCTGAGCGGATCGGCAAGGCCGCACCCAAGGACCGGGACGCGTGGATCGCCGGTGCGCTGGCGGCAGGAGCCGTGCTGGTACTGGCCGCTGTGGCCGCCGTGCTGCGCGTCTCCAGACGCCCGTAAAAATCTTCGCGCGTACCGCGCGAGGTTCCGCAAGCACGTCCGTTGTGCAGATGAGACGGGATCGACGAGCTGGGTCCGAGATCCCGTCGGCTTGTCCCGATGGCCCGCTCCTCCCTGCTGGGTGGGAGGAGCGGGCCATCGTCGTTTCGGGCGCGAGGGTGAGACCTGTCTGCCGTTGAGGTGACATGCGGAGATCCCGCTGCACACCCAGACAGGAGCACTCGAGTGCACAAGCTCGCTCTCGTCCTCGCCGCCACGGCCGCGATGACCGTCCCCCTCGTGGCCAGCGCCGCCGCGCAGACCCCCGTCCCGGGGGTCCCCGACCCCACGGACTGCCACGCGATGAACAAGCTCTTGCACATCGACAACGTGCGCAACTGCGACCCCCTGCTCGGGGCGAACGCGCAGGCCACCACGCCACCGCCGCCGGTGTCGGTGCAGCGCCGCTCGGACGGTTCGATCTGCGTCACCGTCAGCCTGCAGGTGCCGCAGTGCGTGGGTCCGATCGCCTAACGCCTGGTACGCCGAGAGCCGCCACCCCTCGACGGGTGGCGGCTCTCGTCAGGTCTGCGCCTCGCTGAGCACGTCCGCACGCGCTGCGAGGACGGCCCGCAGGCGGGTCTCCACCGCGGCCATGGAGTCGTGGTCGGTGAAGACGTAGGCCCGCTGCTTGCTGATCGCGTCCAGGACGTTCGCGGCCACCGTGCTCGGCTCGATGCTGCCGATCGGGTTCATGCCCGTCCGGATCCGGCCGGGCATCACCACGCTGACCCCGACCGGCGCGTTCACGGCGGCCAGCTCGGCGCGGAGCACGTCGGACAGGCCCAGCACGCCGTGCTTGGCGACGGTGTAGGGGCCGAGGCGGTCCTGCGGGAGCACGGCCGCCATCGAGGCGACGTTCACCACATGGCCCTCGTCGCCGGTCGCGAGGATCCGCGGGACGAACGAGCGCACGCCGTGGATGACCCCCCACAGGTTCACGTCGAGCACGCGATGCCAGTCCTCGAGGCTCAGCTCCCAGCTGTTGCCCCGGTTGACGATCCCGGCGTTGTTGACGGCGAGGTGCAGCGCGCCGAACCGGTCCACCGCTCGCTGTGCTGCGCGCTCCACCGAGTCCGGATCCCGGACGTCGACCTGCAGGGCTTCGACCTCGCCGCTTGTCTGCTTCGCGGCGGCGGCGACGGCTTCGGCGTCCACGTCGGTCATCAGGACCCGCACGCCGGCGGCGGCGAGCCGCTGGGCGATGGCCAGGCCGATGCCACTTGCGGCGCCCGTGACCACCGCGACCCGGCCCTCGAGCTGATCCATGCAGAACACTGTACTCTCCGCGGAGAACGTGATTCTTCGGAGGCTCAGATGTCACTGGCTGCGTTGCACGACCTCAGCGGCAAGGTCGCGATCGTCACCGGCGGCTCGAGGGGGATCGGCCGCGCCATCGCGCAGGGGCTGGCCGAGGCCGGGGCCGACGTGGTCATCGCCTCCCGCAAGCTCGAGGCATGCCAGACCGCAGCGGAGGAGATCACCGCCTCGACAGGCAGGAAGGCGCTCGCGGTCGCCTGCCACGTCGGACACTGGGATGACAACGACGCGCTCGTCGCCCGGACGCTGGCGCACTTCGGGCGGCTCGACGTGCTCGTCAACAACGCCGGCATGTCACCGGTCTACGAGAGCCTCGACGCGGTGACGGAAGAGCTCTACGACAAGACCCTCGCCGTCAACCTCTAGGGGCCGTTCCGCCTCGCGGTCGTGGCCGCCACGCACCTGGCGGCGCACGATGGTGGCTCCATCATCAACATCGGCACTGCGGGCTCCCTGATGGCCAGCACCCGAGAGCTTCCGTACGCGTGTGCCAAGGCCGGTCTCAACGCGCTGACCGTCGGCCTTGCCGACGCGTACGCGCCAAAGGTCCGCGTGAACGCCATCCTCCCCGGTCCGTTCCGGACGGACTCGAGCAAGGCATGGGCGGACAAGCTCGACACGTCGTTCGTGCCCCTCGGCAGGTTGGGCGATGCCGCTGAGGTCGCGCCCCTCGCCGTGCACCTGGCCTCGGCGGCCTCGAGCTTCACCACCGGCGCCATCATCCGGGTCGACGGTGGGATCACGCGCAAGGTCTGACCGCGTGGGCCCGCAGAGCTGGGGTCCTGAGCTGAGGTGCGCGGGGCGCCACCGTCGTACGCCCGCGTGCGCCCGCACAGCTCGGACCCTTGGCTCTTGCGGCGTGGACATGGGTACCCCCTAGGGGTATAG
>JBHEMB010000301.1:0-2645 GCA_046262855.1 Mycobacteriales bacterium
TGCTGACATGGCCGAGGCGCTCTTTGACCACCTGCAGGTCGGCGCCGCCCGCCATAGCAGCCATGAGGCATGGGCATGTCTGAGGTCGTGGACGCGGACGTGGAGGTCCAGTCCGGCGCGTTCGAGGGCGGGGAGCCAGACCTTGGTTCGGAAGGTGTTGCGGGACACTGGCCCCGCCCCGGGTCGGAGAGAGGAGGGGAAGAGCACCTCGTCGGTGCCGAGCTCGCGGTCGGCAATGTGGACGGCGAGTAGGTCGAGGAGTTCCTGGCCGATGGCGAGGGTGCGGTGCTGGTCGTTCTTGGAGTAGGCCTTGAAGCTCATCCGCTGGCCGGTGGGGCTGATCTTCTTCCCGTTGTCGGTGAGGGTGGAGGCCGGTAGTCCATGTGTGGCAGCGGCTTTGCGGAAGGTCGCGAGCATGATCGGGCCGGTGACGGGCTCGTGCGCGGTGAGGGAGAGGACGCAGCGGGAGCAGTCGTCGAGCCAGGTCAGGATCTCGATGTCGGTGCCGATGTCGGTGCGTCGGACCCCGCCGCGGGTGGGTGATGTCCGGGTCCGGTCGGCGAGGCGGTAGTGGGTGAAGTCCGCTTGCCAGGTCTCGTTGGGCTGGGCGGCTTCGAACCTGATGTAGCTGCGGCGCCGGCGTCCAGGCCGGCTTCAAGGAGCTCCTTGCGCAGCCGTATGACGAGTTCGACGGTCGCGTTGGGTGTGGCGCCGGGGCTGGAGCGGGGTGCGCGGGACCGGGCTCGAACGCTGCATCACCCTTCCGGCGGTAGCGGGCTAGTTTGCTGACCCAGCCCTGGGTCAGCCCGTGGGTGTCAGCGACCTGCTGCTGGGACTGGCCCGTCAGGACCGCGGCGATGACCAAACGACGCTTCGACTCCCGCACCGTCGCGGCGCGGCCCATTCCGATGACCTGCGACACTCCATTCCGATGACGCGAGACACCCCATTCCGATGTCCTGAGCCAGAGCACTGCCCCCGCTACAGAAGATGTCCAGGTCAGACCCACATGCGGCCGCTAGCGCGTCCGCACCCTGGGGGATGAAACTCGTGGGGTGTCGTCCGGTGACGTCGTCCCTCAATGGTGCCGTGAGCCCGAAGGTCAGACTGACGCTGGAGCCTGTAGGCACCCTGGACTGTTGCTGCGAGCACGAGTTTCAGATTCTCACTTTTCCAGGCTCCTTGGACGGCAGGCCTCACCCATCCGAGATCGACCGTGGAGGTGGTGCTGATGGACGCGATCGTCGACCGGTGCGCGGCGTTGGATGTGCACAAGGACACGGTGATGGCTTGTGTCAGGGAACCGAACGGCAAGGGTGGCAGGGCGCAGCACGTCCGGGAGTTCCGGACCTTCACCGCTGGGCTGCGGGCACTGCGGGACTGGCTGGCCGGGTACGGCGTGACGCAGGTCGCGATGGAGGCCACCGGCGTCTACTGGAAGCCGGTCTGGCACGTGCTGGAGGCCGAGACGGGTTGGGAGCTGCTGCTGGCGAACGCGCAGCACGTCAAGAACCTGCCCGGCCGTAAGACAGATGTCGCCGACGCGATCTGGTTGTGTCAGCTGCTGGAGTGCGGGCTGCTGCGCGGCAGCTTCATCCCACCCAAGCCGATCGCGCAGCTGCGGGATCTGACCCGGTATCGCAAGAAGCTGATCGAGGAGCGGACCCGGGAGACCCAGCGGATCCAGAAGCTGCTGGAAGACGCCGGGATCAAGCTCGACTCCGTGGTCAGTGACGTGCTGGGCAAGTCCTCGCGCGCGATGCTGGAGGCGCTGATCGCCGGCGAGCGGGACGTGCTGGTCTTGGCGGACCTGGCGCAGACCAGGATGCGCCCGAAGATCGGGGACCTGCGGCTGGCGCTGGAGGGCGGGTTCGAAGATCACCACGCGATGCTGCTGCGGATGCACCTGGAGCACGTCGACAGCCTCAACGTCAGCATCGACCGGCTCGACGGCGCGGTCGACTCCTTGATGCTCCCTTTCGAGGCACCGCGGGACAGGTTGATGACGATCCCCGGGATCGGGAAACGTACTGCTGAGGTGGTGATCGCCGAGATCGGTGTCGACATGAGCCGCTTCCCGACCGCCGCTCACCTGGCGTCGTGGGCTGGGATGTGCCCGGGCAACCACGAGTCCGCCGGCAAGCGCAAGAGCGGCAAGGCCCGCAAGGGCAACGCGGCGCTCCGCACGGCACTCACCGAGGCGGCCTGGACCACCGCCCGGACCCGCACCTACCCGGGTAGCCAGTACCGTCGGTTCTGCCGCCGGTTCGGCAAGAAGGGCGAGGCCAAAGCAGCGTTCGCTGTCGGGCACACCCTGCTCGTGATCATCTGGCACGTCCTGCACGACGCGACCGACTACACCGAGCTCGGCCCGGACTACCTCGACCGGCGCAACGACAACAAGCAGCGTGAGCGCTACCTCGTTCGGCAGCTCGAAGCCCTCGGCCACACCGTCACGCTCGACCCCGCAGCCTGACCCACAACTGCCACGGCCCGGGCTGACGCCCGGGCCGCTCAGTCATGCCGTGGTTCAGACGAGTTTCGTCTCAGGCGGGGTGCCCGCTCCCGACGAGCACCCGGGCACGCACGCTGTAGGCAATGTCCGGGATGACGGTATGGCCGCGCCGGACGCAGCTGGATAGTGC
>JBHEMB010000302.1:0-3544 GCA_046262855.1 Mycobacteriales bacterium
TGAACGTCGCCGCCTTGCCGAGGAAGTGCACCGGCAGCGGACCGTAGCCGTGCCGACTGAGCAGCGGAAGCGTCGGCAGCAGCGCCAGGTCCCTACCGACGAGCAGCGCCGCCCACCACAGTGGCAGACCGTCACGCACGACGAGCGCGATCAGCGTGCTGATGATGTAGAGCCGGTCGGCCGCGGGATCCAGCAGCTGGCCGAGCCGGCTGAACTGGTTGAACCGTCGCGCGATCTTCCCGTCCAGGTAGTCGCTGATGCCCGCGGCCATGAGCAGCAGGATCGCCCAGCCATCCTCGTGCGGCCCGAGCACGAGGTAGAGGAACACCGGCACACCAGCCAGCCGCAATGCCGACAACGCGTTGGGGATCGTCCAGATCCGATCCGCTGCCGCCGTCGTCACGACCCGACCCTAGGGCACATAACGGACCCCGGAAACTGCGACGCGAGGCACCTCAAGAGATGCCCCGCGCCGACGGTCGGGCTGACAGGATTTGAACCTGCGGCCTTCCGGCCCCCAGCCGGACGCGCTACCAACCTGCGCCACAGCCCGTTCCGCAGACAGGCTAGCGGACCCCGGGCGCCGCTCCTACGCCGAGAGGTGGAACGACCATCCGGAAGCGCTCATAGTGACGCAGGTAGATCGCGGACTTGCCCGCCACGATGTGAAGAGGGATGACGAAGATGCGCAGATCGCCGTCGACGATCCCGAACATGTCGATCTGATCGTCGGTGTAGACATCCGCGACGGACCGGCCGAGCACCGCGTCGTACGTCGAGTGCGTCAGCCGACAAACCCAGGTGCCATCCACTCGCATGTTCGTCGCCTTGACCTGGACTCGGTGCGTCGCGCCCCGAGCCTCGACGAGAAGATCGTAAGGAGCGGGCTCGAGCGGCCAGTTCACCGCATGACCGGCGAGCATCAAGGCGCCCGCTACCAGCATGGGAGCAGCGGACGGCAAGTTCTCCAGCGACACTTCCAGCTGGATGCCTGAACCCTTTGGAGCGCCACCAGCAGTCAGGTGCGCGATGTCAATGCCGAGCGCTGCGCAGCGCTTGCGGATGCTGGCGCGAGCCGTTCCTGAGTAGCGCGGGTAGCCCGCCGCTTCCAGCGCTTCGGGCCAGCTCGTCGCACCCATCACCGCCGTTCGGATGGTCTCGTCGTCCCGCCCACCCGCACCGAAGTGGCTGTAGTCGATGCCCAGCACGTCACACCAGGCCTTCAGCTCACGCCCTATCCGCGGGCTGGTCTTGCCGACCGTGCGCAGCACGCCCCGCCACGACCGTGACGCAGCAACCGCGATCCGCAGCTGCTCGTCGGTGACCCCATGCACGCGTCCTCCTTCGCCCGATTCGAACACTAGGGCGAGGGTGTGACGTTCTTGGTCAGGCCTTCTTCTGCTTCACCCGAACCTTCACAGCCACCTCGATCGGCGTACCGGCGAACCCGAAGTCCTCGCGTAGCCGGCGCTCGATGAACCGTCGGTAGCCGGCCTCGAGGAACCCGCTGGTGAACAGCACGAACCGCGGCGGCCGTACCCCCGCCTGGGTGGCGAACAGGATCTTGGGCTGCTTGCCGCTCCGGACCGGGGGCGGAGTCTGGGCCACCAGCTCCGAGATCCAGGAGTTGAGCTTGGCCGTGGGGATACGCGTCTCCCAGCCCGCCAAGGCCGTGTGCAGGTGCTTGGCGATCTTGTCGGTCGACCGCCCCGTCAGCGCCGACACGTTGAGCTGCGGCGCCCACTGCACACGGGCCAGCTCCCGGTCGATCTCCTTGGCGATCGCGAAGCGCCGGTCCTCATCGACGAGGTCCCACTTGTTGAAGGCGATCACCAGCGCCCGGCCGGTCTCGATGACCATGCTGATCACCCGCTGGTCCTGCTCGCTGATCGGCTCGCTCGCGTCTAGCAGCACGATGGCGACCTCGGCGGCGTCGAGCGCGCTCTGCGTCCGCAGGCTCGAGTAGTACTCCGCGCCGGACGCTTGGTTGACCCGGCGCCGGAGGCCTGCTGTGTCGACAAAACGCCATGTCTCTCCAGCGATGTCCACGAGGCTGTCGACGGGGTCCCTGGTGGTGCCGGCCACGCTGTCCACCAGCACCCGCGTCTCGCCGGACAGCCGGTTCAGCAGGCTGGACTTTCCCACGTTCGGGCGGCCCAGCAACGCCACGCGACGTGGTCCCGACTCCTCCTCGAAGCGCTCCTCCGGTGTCTCGGGCAGGGCCTGCAGGATGGCGTCCAGCAGATCCCCGGAGCCGCGGCCGTGCAAGGCGCTGACGATGTGCGGCTCACCCAGCCCTAGGCTCCACAGGTAGGCCGCGTCCGCCTCGCCACGCTCGTCGTCGACCTTGTTCGCGGCCAGGACGACCGGCTTCTTGGACTTCCGGAGCACCCTGATCACGGCCTCATCCGCATCGGTCGGGCCCACGGTGTTGTCCACGACGAACAGCACCGCATCAGCAGCGGCCACCGCCACCTCGGCCTGTGCGGCGACCGCGACCTGCAGTCCCACGGCGTCGGGGTCCCAGCCGCCGGTGTCCACAACGGTGAACCGGCGTCCGCGCCAGACCGCGTCGTAGGCCACCCGGTCACGGGTCACCCCGGGCACGTCCTCGACGACAGCTTCACGTCGTCCGATGATGCGGTTCACCAGTGTCGACTTGCCGACATTCGGTCGGCCGACCACGGCCAGGACCGGCTGGTCGGGATATTGCTGGGGGTCGCTCACGCGTCCTTCTCCTGTACGACGGGAGCGCCGGGGCCGAGTGGGCCGGAGCTGAGATGGCTCTCGAGATGGTTCAGGAGAGCGCGCCGGAGCTCTTCGGCCGCGGCCCTCACGGTACGGCGGACTCGTGGGTCCCCCGTGGTCGTCAGGTGCAGGGCAGGCCCGAACGCGAGCGTCACCGGTGTCCGGAGTCTCGGTCGGCCACCCTTCGGCATGGCCTCCGCCGTGCCCATCACGGCGATCGGCACCACGGGGACCTGGCTCTTGAGTGCCAGCCACGCCAGTCCGTCGGACACCGATTCGAGCACGCCGGCGCCGCGGGTGCCTTCGGGGAAGACACCCAGGGCGCCGCCCTGCTTCAGCACGGACAAGCCCGTGTGCAGCGCCGTGCGGTCGGGGCGTCCGCGGTGCACCGGCACCTGTCCCAGCCAGCCGAGCGCGCGCGCCAACGGCCCGACGAACAATTCGGACTTGGCCAGAAATGTCGCTGGACGTGGGCTGAAGGCCCAGACCAGCGGGCCGTCGAGAAACCCCGTGTGGTTGCCCGCCAGCAACACCGCCCCGCTCGGCGGCACGTGCTCCAGCCCAACGACGCGGATGCGGAAGGCGGAACGGAACAGGACGCGCCCGAACGGCCGGAGTGCGAAGACCAGCCAGGGCTTGGGGCGCCCGGTGGCGAGGCGCCACTTCGGCGATGGCGGGTCATGCGCGGCGCCCTCTGCGGGCGCAGTCGGGTGCGCGCTCACGATGGGTCCGCCACCAGGCCGGCCTGGCGGGCCAGGTCAGCCACCGCCTCGACGACCTCGGCGAGCGTCAGGTC
>JBHEMB010000303.1:0-4415 GCA_046262855.1 Mycobacteriales bacterium
CAGCGCGCCGCGCTCGCCTTCGGCGCCATCCTGATCGTGCTCATCCCGCTCGCGCTGATCACGCTGCTCCTCACCAAGAGCCCGCCGGAGAACGGCAGCACGACGACGGACACCACCGTGACCACCGTGACCACCGAGAGCACGGCGCCCACCGCGACTGCCGGCGGCTAGCCTCGGAGGAGTGCGGGTCCATGTCGTCAGCGATGTCCATGGCAGCGTGGACGCGCTCAAGCAGGCGTCCGAGGGCGCGGACGTCTTCGTCTGCCTCGGCGACCTCGTGCTGTTCCTCGACTACCAGGACGTCGGTGGCGGCATCTTCGCCGAGCTCTTCGGCGCGGACGCGGCGCAGCGCCTGATCGAGCTGCGCTCCGCCAAGCAGTTCGAGGACGCCCGGGAGTGGTCGCGGTACCTCTGGGAGGGCCTCGGTGAGGACCCCAGGACCGTCATCGAGCGGAAGGTCCGGGAGCAGTACGCAGCCCTGTTCGCCGCCATGCCGCCGGACACGTACCTGACCTACGGCAACGTCGACGTGCCGCGGTTGTGGCCCGAGTTCCTGCAGCCAGGACAGACGGTCCTCGACGGGCAGACCGTCGACATCGGCGGCCGCACCTGGGGCTTCGTCGGCGGCGGGCTCCAGACGCCGATGCGGACGCCCTACGAGATCCCCGACGACGAGTACGCCGGGAAGGTGGCCGCGCTCGGGAGCGTCGACGTGCTCGCGTGCCACATCCCTCCCGCCGTACCGGAGCTGCTGTACGACGTCGAGGCGCGCCGCTTCGAGCGGGGCAGCGAGGCGACGCTGCAGGCGATCCGGGAGACGCAGCCAGGACTCGTGCTGTTCGGGCACGTGCACCAGCCGCTTGCCGGTCGCGTTCGGATCGGCAAGACCGAGTGCGTCAACGTCGGCCACTTCAGGGGCACCGGTGCCCCGTTCGTCGTGGAGTACTAACGTCCGACCAACCCGACGAGAGGCGCAACGTGGCTGACCAGGCGAGCTCCAGCATCACGATCGACGCCAGCCCCGAGCAGGTGCTCGCCGTGATCAGGGACGTCGAGGCCTACCCGGAGTGGACCGGCGGCATCACCAAGGCCTTGGTGGAGGAGCCGGGTCCGGCGAAGGTCACGTTCACGATGAACCAGAGCGGCATGTCCGACGAGTACACGCTGGACTACGACTGGAAGGCCGACGGGGTGGCGTGGACGCTCGCGGCTCCCAGCAAGCTGATGAAGTCGCAGCAGGGCTCCTACCAGCTCACCGACAAGGGCGGGAAGACCGACGTCACGTACCTGCTCACGCTCGAGCTGAAGATCCCCATGATCGGCTTGATGAAGCGCAAGGCCGAGAAGATGATCATCGAATCCGCCCTGAAGGATCTCAAGAAGCGGGTCGAGTCGCTCGGATAGCCTCGTCGGGGTGCGCGTCCTCCTCTTCACCGGCAAGGGCGGCGTCGGGAAGACCACGACCGCCGCCGCGACCGCGGCTCGCGCAGCGTCGCGCGGTCTGAAGACGCTGGTCCTGTCGACGGACCCTGCGCACTCCCTCGCCGACGCGTTCGACGTCCCGCTGACCGGCGAGCCGACCGAGGTGGCCGCCGGGCTGCTCGCCATGCAGGTCGACGCGCAGCGGGCGTTCGAGCGGTCCTGGCACGAGGTGCAGGACTACCTGCGCAGCGTCCTGGAGAAGGCGGGCGTCGACGCACTGCAGGCCGAGGAGCTGACCGTCCTTCCGGGCGCCGAGGAGGTCCTCGCCCTGCTCGAGCTCCGCAAGCAGGCCGCGTCCGGTCGCTACGACCTGGTCGTCGTCGACTGCGCGCCCACCGGTGAGACGCTGCGGCTGCTCGCGCTGCCGGAGGCGTTGAGCTGGTACGTCGAGAAGGTGTTCCCGCTGCACCGCCGCGCGATGAGGGTCGTGCGGCCGCTGCTCTCCAGGGTGGCGACCGTTCCCGAGGACGGCGTCTTCGAGGCGGTCGGTCGCCTGCACGCCGAGCTGTCCGAGGTGCGGGCCCTGCTGACCCGACCGGCCACGTCGGTCCGGCTTGTGCTCACGCCGGAGGCCGTGGTCATCGCTGAGGCGCGCAGGACGCTCACGTCGCTGGCGCTCTACGGCTACCGGGTGGACGGCCTCGTCGCCAACCGCGTCGTGCCCGCCTCCGATGACCCGTGGATGGCCGGGTGGGCGGCCTCGCAAAGCGCCCTGCTGGCCGCCATCAGGGTGGATGCGGCGCCGCTGCCGGTGCTCGAGAGTCCTTACGCCCCAGGCGAACCCGTCGGTCTGGACGCGCTTCTCGACTTCGGCAACAGGCTCTACGGCGACGCCGACCCGACCGAGGTCGTCTGCGCCGAGGAGCTGCTGCAGGTGACCCGCGACAGCGACGGGTTCCTGCTGTCGCTGTCACTGCCGCTCGCGCGCCTCGAGGACCTCGACCTGGCTCGCAGCGGCGACGACCTGGTCGTCACGCTCGCGGGGCATCGCCGGCTGCTGTCGCTGCCGTCGGCGCTGCGCCGCTGCACCGTCGCGGGCGCGCGGCTCGTCGAGGGCCGGCTCGTCGTGCGGTTCGAGCCGGACCCGGCGCTCTGGAGGACCAGTGTCTGAGCAGGTTGGCACCGCCGCGGAAGAGGCGGCTCGGCTGCTGTCCGCCGTACAGGACTGGGCGCGGGCCCGCTTCGACAGCGAGCACCTCGCGACCGGCGGGGCGGAGTGCCAGGTCTGCCCGGTGTGCCAGGGCATCGCGCTGCTGCGCCAGGTGAAGCCCGAGACCGCGGAGCACATGCTCGACGCTGTCGCGTCGTTCGTCGCCGCGCTGAAGTCGGCGGTAGCGTCGCCCGCGCCCGCGGACGGATCCTCGTCGCGCGTGCAACCCATCGACATCCGGGAGGGCTGACGTGGCTCTTGCCATCGGCATCGACATCGGCGGTACGAAGGTCGCCGCCGGGGTCGTCGACGAAAAGGGCAAGGTGATCGCCGACACCCGGATCCCCACCCCGGGCACCGATGTCGCCGCCGTCGAGCGCGCCATCGGCGATCTCGTCATGCAGCTCCGCAAGGACCATGACGTCGTCGCGGTCGGGATCGGCGCGGCCGGCTTCATCGACGCCGACCGCTCGACCGTGCTCTTCTCGCCCAACGTCGCCTGGCGCGACGAGCCGCTGCGCGACGAGGTGGCCAAGCTCGTCGGGCTGCCGGTGGTCGTCGAGAACGACGCGAACGCAGCGGCGTGGGGCGAGTACCGGTTCGGAGCGGGCCGCGGCGAGGACAACATGGTCTGCGTCACCGTCGGGACGGGCATCGGGGGCGGCGTCGTCCTGGACGGCAAGCTCTACCGAGGCAAGTACGGCATCGGTGCCGAGTTCGGGCACATGCAGGTCGTCGAGGACGGCCGGCGCTGCGGCTGCGGGCAGGCCGGCTGCTGGGAGCAGTACTGCTCCGGTCGTGCGCTGCTGCATGAGGCGCGGGAGATCGCCGACGTGCAGAAGGTCTACGGCAAGCGGCTGCTGCAGCTCGGCAACGGCAAGCCGGAGGGCATCGAGGCGCCCGAGGTCACCAAGGCCGCCATCGAGGGCGACCCCGCTGCGCTCGAGTGCTTCACGGTCGTCGGGCACTGGCTCGGCCAGGGGCTCGCGAACCTCGCCTCCGTGCTCGACCCCGGCGCCTTCGTCGTCGGCGGGGGCGTCGCTGACGCCGGGGACCTGCTGCTCGACCCGGCCCGTCGGCAGTTCGGGCGCAAGCTCACCGGCACCGGCTACCGGCCGCGCCCCGAGATCCGGCACGCCGAGCTCGGCAACAACGCCGGCATGGTCGGTGCCGCCGATCTCGCTCGCCTCGGCTGACGCGTGCGCCTGGTCGTCGCCCTCGGTGGCAACGCCCTCTCGCCTGCAGGCAGCACCGGATCCGTCGAGGAGATGCGCTCCGCCCTGGATGCGGCCGCCGCGTCCCTCGCCGACCTGGTGGCGGACGGGCACTCGCTCGTCCTCACCCACGGCAACGGCCCGCAGGTCGGGCGGCTGCTCCTGCAGCAGGAGCGGGCTGCCGCCGACGTACCGCCGATGCCGATGGACGTCTGCGGCGCGCTCTCGCAGGGGCAGCTCGGGTACCTCGTCGCGCAGGCCCTCGACAACGCGCTCCGTCGCCGCCGGCTCGCCGCACGGGTCCTGTCACTCGTGACGCAAGTGATCGTGGATGGCCGGTCCGCCGCCTTCCGCAGACCCTCGAAGCCCGTGGGACCGTCGTACGAAAGGCCTGAGGCGCAAGCGATCGCGCAGGCCTCGGGACACGTCTTCGCCATCCAGCCCGACGGCCGGTGGCGGCGCGTGGTGGCCTCGCCCCGCCCGCTGCGGCTGGTCGAGGAGGGGCCGCTGCGGGCCCTCGTCGACAGTGGCCATGTGGTCGTCGCGGCAGGGGGCGGCGGGGTGCCGGT
>JBHEMB010000304.1:0-13705 GCA_046262855.1 Mycobacteriales bacterium
ACATGGTGCGCTCTACCACGCCTGCAGCACCCATCCTCGACAAGGCGAGGCCGTGAGGGACGCTGCCGCAGCGCTGGATCTGCCTGTGCTCGCAGCAGTGGGGTCTCCCTTCTTCACCACGCTGGGTGATCGGGCGGTCGGCGAGGCGTTCGTCGACCGGGCCTACCGCGACGGCGGCGCGCTGGTCTCCCGGCGCTCGCCCGGGGCCGTGCTCACCGACGCCGACGACATCTGCGCCCGAGCCGTCGAGCTGGCGATGTCCGGGACCGTCAGGAGCATCACGGGCTCAGTGCTTCCGGTACCCGCCAGCTCTCTGTGCCTGCACGGGGACACACCTGGTGCTGCGGCAGTGGCGCGTCGGGTCCGCGACGCGCTGGAGGCTGCGGGCGTGACCGTGGCTGCCTTCACGTGAGGACGATCCGCCCGTACGGACCCGACGCCTTCCTGCTCGAGTGCCCCGACGAGGGCGAGGCGGTGGACCTGCACCTCGGGCTGCTCGCGCACCCCGTGCCCGGCGTGGTCCAGACGGTGCCAGGCGCGCAGTCGCTGCTCGTCGAGTGCGCCGGGCCGTCCACCCGTCGCGACGCGGAGCGGGTGCTCGCCGTGCTGCCGGCGCCGCCACGGTCGGTGACTCCGACGGAGCACGTCCTCGAGGTCCGGTACGACGGACCCGACCTGTCCTTCGTCGCCGACCAGCACGGGCTCTCGGTGGACGAGGTGGTGCGACTGCACACCTCCTCGGAATGCGCCGTCGCCCTGACCGGTTTCGCACCCGGGTTCGCCTACCTCAGCGGACTGGCCGCCGTGCTCGCGACTCCGCGACGCGCGGACCCGCGGCCTGCGGTTCCCGCAGGTTCCGTCGCGATCGGAGGCCCGTGGACCGGGGTCTACCCGCGTCGCGGCCCGGGCGGCTGGAACCTGCTCGGTACGACGGACGCCGTCCTGTGGGACCTCGACCGCGACCCGCCGGCGGTGCTGCAGCTCGGCGACACGGTCCGGTTCCGGGCGGTCTGAATGCTCCGCGTCGAGCGGACCGGGCCCTTGGCCCTCGTCGAGGACGGCGGCCGTCCGGGACTCGCGCACCTCGGCGTCGGGTGCAGCGGCGCCGCAGATCCGCTGGCACTCGCCGAGGCCAACGCGGCGGTCGGCAACCACGCAGCCGCCGCCGGTCTCGAGGTGCTGCTGGGCGGTCTCGTGCTGCGGGCTCTCGCGCCTGTCGTCGTGGCCGTCGGTCCGATGCGGCGCTCCCTCACCGGCGGCGACACCGTGACGGTGGAGCCCGGCGGCGCGCTCCGCCAGTACGTCGCCGTGCGCGGCGGTGTCGACGTGCCGGCCGTCCTCGGATCCCGGTCGCGGGACACCCTGGGTGACCTGGGCCCCGCTCCCCTGGCGGTCGGCGACATCCTGCGTGCCGGCGACGCGCTGGGCTCGTGTGAGCTGGCATCGCACGACGGCCTCGTTCGGCTCCATCCTGGCCCTCGCGCAGACCACTTCCACCCCGGCACCCTCGAGCTGCTGGCCACCGCGACGTGGACGGCCGCTGCGACCTCCGATCGCACCGCTGTGCGGCTCGAAGGACCCGCGCTGATCCGCCGTACGACAGAAGAGCTGCCGCCCGAAGGGCTGCTGCCAGGTGCTGTGCAGGTGCCACCGAGCGGCCAGCCGATCGTCTTCCTCGTGGACCATCCTGTGACCGGCGGCTACCCCGTGATCGGCATCGTCGAACGGGCCGATCTCCGCGTCCTCGCGCAGACGCCGCCGGGCGGGTCGGTGCGCTTCACGGCCACGTGGTGAGGCTCCTGGGCGCAACCGCTAGCGTGCCCCCGACGTCGAGACAGGAAGGCTCCACCATGCCCAAGGCCTATGTGATCTTCACGGAGACGATCCACGATCCGGAAGGCATGAACGCGTACGGCGCGAAGGCGATGCCGACGATCATGAAGAGCGCGAAGGTGCTGACCGTGGACGACTCACCGGTCGTGCTCGAGGGCGAGTGGCCCGGCCAGCGCACGGTCATGCTCGAGTTCAGCTCGGTGGAGGAGGCGCGGGCCTGGTGCGACTCGCCGGAGTACCAGGAGGCGATCCCGCTCCGACAGGCGGCCGGGGACTGCAACGCCGTGATCCTGCAAGGCTTCGAGCTGCCCGCGCGGTAGCTCAGCGATCTCGGCCGGCTGCCGGGCGCGCGCGCAGCCGGCGGCCGGGGTAGGGCATCCTGGATGGAGCACGGACACCGACAAAGGAGTCGATCATCAAGGGCATCGTCCTCGCCGGAGGCTCGGGAACGCGGCTGTACCCGATCACCAAGGGCGTCTCGAAGCAGCTCATGCCGGTCTACGACAAGCCGATGGTCTACTACCCGGTCTCGACGCTGATGCTGGCCGGCATCCGAGAGATCCTCATCATCACGACCCCGGAAGACCAGCCGTCGTTCCAGCGCCTGCTGGGCGACGGGTCAGAGCTGGGCTGCCGGTTCGAGTACGCGATTCAGGAGGCCCCGAACGGCCTTGCCGAGGCGTTCATCATCGGCAAGGACTTCATCGGTGCCGACAAGGTCGCGTTGGTGCTCGGTGACAACATCTTCTACGGGCAGGACTTCGGCGACCAGCTGGCGAAGTACACCGATGTCGACGGCGCGGCCGTCTTCGCCTACCACGTGTCGGACCCGGACAGGTACGGCGTAGTCGAGTTCGACGAGAACCAGAAGGCGCTCTCGATCGAGGAGAAGCCCACGCATCCGAAGAGCAGCTACGCGGTCGTCGGGCTGTACTTCTACGACAACGACGTCGTGCGGATCGCAGCAGAGATCCAGCCGTCGGCCCGTGGCGAGCTGGAGATCACGACGGTGAACCAGCGCTATCTCGAGGCCGGCAAGCTGCAGGTCGAGACGATGGGCCGCGGAACCGCATGGCTCGACACGGGAACCTTCGCCTCCATGATGCAGGCGTCGCAGTTCATGCAGGTGATCGAGGAGCGGCAGGGTCTCAAGATCGGCTGCATCGAGGAGATCGCCTGGGAACAGGGCTTCATCGACGACGAGGGCCTGCGCACCCTGGCCAAACCGCTCGCGAAGTCTGGCTACGGCGAGTACCTGATGTCCTTGCTCGGGTGAGTTGTGACCGCGACCACTGACGTCTGACCCGTATCGATCATCAACCTGGGCAAGGCCTGTCGTGCAACCCCCACGACAGGAGAGAGCGATGAGCGACAAGCCCGCGGACCAGGCCCGGCACGGCCTGACCGCCAACCTCGCCGGCAAGGCCAAGGAGCTGGCCGGTGCGGTCCTGCACAACGACTCCCTCGCGGCCGAGGGGCAGCTCCAGCAGGCCGAGGCCGCTGCGATCAAGGACTCCTCGGCGAAGGAAGCGGTGGCCCAGGCAGAGGCGCGGCAGGCCGCTGACCAGATCACGCGCGAGGCCCAGCAGGCTGAGCAGCAGCGGGAAGCTGCCGCCAGGGCCGCGGCCGCACGCTCCGAGGACGTGCTCGACGAGGCCGATCGTGAGGCACTCCAGGCCGAGGCGTCCGCAGGGCAGCAGCGTGCGGTGGAGCAGGCGCGGATCGACGCCGAGACGAGCATCGACCTGACGCACACCGCCGAGCAGGCCAAGCAGGAGCTGAGCGAGGCCAGGCGGATCGAGCAGGAGGCAGATCAGCAGGCTGCCCGCGAGCGGGAGCGCGCCGCCGCCGCAGAGCAGGCGGCTGCGCGAGCACGCGAAGACGCCGAGCGGCTCGCCGCTCAGAAGCACTGATCGGAGGAGAGATATGAACGTCCTGACCATTCCCCGTGCCGTCGCCGGTGCCGAGTACGCCGCACTGCGGCTGCCGCTGACAGTCCTCGAGACCCGAGTCGTCTCGCGCTACCTGGACGAGGACGCGCCGCTCCGGCTGGGCTTCGAGAAGGCCCTCGGCACCCTCGATGCGACCGTGGGCCGGGCCTTGAGGGATCCCGGGCTCACGCGTCGCGGCAGCACGCTCGCCCGCCGATCTGAGGTCCTGGCCAAGGCAGTCTCCCTCGAGAGCAAGGCGGCAGCTCGAAAGGAAGAGGCGAACGACTCGTTGAAGCAGGCGAAGAAGACCGCGGAGCGCAAGCGCGCGGACGCCCAGCAGAGGGCCCAGTCAGAGGCGAAGGACCTGCTGGAGAACCAGCGCGCCGAACGACGCGTTGCCGAGGAGAAGGCGCAGGCAAAGGTCCGGGCCGGCGTGCAGGCGGCGGAGCAGCGTGCGGAGCTCAAGCTCGAGCAGCAAGAGGCCGCGCTGGAGGAGCGCGTGGCAGCCATCGATGCGCGGACCCAGAACCGGACCGCAAAGCCGAGAGCAGAGCTCAAGCAAGCGGTCCAGCTGAAGGATGAGGCTGACCGCGAGCGCCAGAGCGCCGAGCGCCTCGCCGAGCTCGCAGAGACCGAGAAGGCCAGCCGCAACCGCGGCTGAGCTCAGAGGAAGCGCGCGCTGTACGGGGCGGACCCCCCGCTCAGCTCAGCGAGAAGCTCGCACCGGTGTAGCCGAAGCAGGAGCAGGAGGCCACCCAGGCGAAGGTCCGGCCGCGGGACGGTCCGTCCGGGCGGTTGCTGAAGTCGGTGGCACCGTCGACCATCGCGGCGCCGACGAAAGCCCGCTCGAGGGCGCGCATCGCGGCCCGTACCGCGCCGGCGTCGGTCGCCCCCCGGGTGCTGCGCAGGACCTTGTCGTACAGGCTGAACAGGTCGCAAGTGCTCTCGGCGAAGTACCGGTCGGTGCCGGAAGCAGGTGTCACGCCCGCACCCTTCTTGAGGTCAGCCGCGCAGCGCTTCGTCGCAGACGTGGTCGTCGGCTGCGTGCTGTCGATGCCGGGCAGCCACCCGAGACCCACGGCGTTCGCGAGCTGCGCGTGCGGGGTGTTGTCCTGCTGGATCACGGCAGCCACGGCGCTGGTCAGCGCGTAGTGCGGGTGGTAGTTCTGCCCCTCGGCAGCAGTCCCGAACAGCAGCATGAGGTTGCCCTCGTTGCCGCCCGAGAGGAAGACCACCTTGTTCACGTGCCTCGAGACGAAGCGGAGCACGGCGCCCTGCATGTCTGAGGCCTGGCCCGCGAGATCGTTGATGCCCTGGAAGCAGCGGGTCTCCACATGGTCGGTGACGGTGAGCCCTTGCCGCCTGGCCTCCGGCAGCAGCGTCCGCTCGAAGGTGCGCACGTTGTAGGAGCACGACTCGACGACGACACCGAGCTTGTCGGTCGGCGTGACGTAGCGGTCGAGGAGGCCCCGCACCCTGCGGTCGGTGCTCAGGGTCGCGGGCGCGAAGTAGCTCGGTGCGGCAGCGAGCGATGACGTGTCACCCAGGGCGTAGTCGCCGGCCAGCACGGGTGTGCCTGCCTGCGACATGCAGCGCGAGAAGGCGTCGGAGAAGGTCCCGGTGGCGCTGAGCACCACGCTCACGTGCTTGTCCTGCGTGAAGGTCGTGCAGGCCTTCTGCAGGTCCTCGGCGAGGTTGGCGGAGCTCGAGCGGAGCTCCACGTACGTCGGCAGGATGCGCCGACCTGCAAGGCCGCCGCGGCTGTTCCAGGCCCGGACCAGGCCCTCGAAGGCACGACGCTGCGTGAACGTGTTCCCGTTGTCGACACCGGCGTTGGGCGCGGCGTCGTTGTTCGTGTACATCATCCCCAGCGCCAGCGGGCGGCGATCGACGGCTACTGCGGTAGGCAGGACACCCCCGGTCGATGGCTTCGGCGCGGGAGCCGACTGGCCGGGCTCGCCGGGCAGCTCCCCTGGCAGCGACGTGGGCCCGCCGACCGTCCCAGCGGACGGCAGCGCGGACGTCGTCGACGGTTGCGTGCTCGCGCCCGGGCCGCCGAGCCCAGGATCGAACGCGCCCTGCTGGGCGAGCGGCACCGTCGTCCCGCAGGCCGCTGTGAGAGCGAGGACGAGAAGTGCTGCACGCATCTTGATAATGCCGTTACTATCAACTGCCCAGAGACCGCCGTCAAGGGAGGATGCGTGACCGCACCCGCGATGCCACGCGGCCGGACGGAGACCCGCGCTGCGCTGCTCGACGCTCTCGACGAGCTGCTTGCGGAGCGCGGGTGGGCCGCCTGCTCTCTGCAGGCGATCGTCCGCCGGGCCGGCCTCACGACCGGGGCGGTCTACTCGACGTTCGGCAGTCGCGGAGCTCTCATCGCCGCGGCGATGCTGCGTCGAGCCGAGCCGCTGCTCGACCTGCCGAAGGCCGGCACGCTCAAGGCGGCGGTGACGGCATACGCGCGCACCTACCGCCGTACCGGAGCTGAGCCAGAGGGTCGCAACCTCATCGTCGGGCAGCTGGACCTGGTGCGGCTCGCCGTGCAGGACCGGGCCCTTGCCGGCGACTTGCGAGCCGCGCAGGCGGAGCTGATCGCGCGACTCGCGAGGGGTCTCGCCGGCCACGGCTGCCAGGATGCCGACGCTGCAGCGCTGCGGATGCTGGCGGTGCTGCAGGGCCTGACGCTGCAGCAGGTGATGAGCGACTTCGCTCTCCCTGAGCGCGTCTTCGTCGACGCCGCTCTCAACGCCGTCGGGCTGTCGCCGCCCGGGTCGTGAGGTAGTCCCGTTCGCGCACGTTCGTGGTCTGCCCTGCGGCGCGGGTGTAGGCCGCCGCCGCCGCTTCGGGCTCACCGGCTTCTTCGAGCAGGTGAGCCCGGACGGCATCCAGCCGATGGGTGTCGAGCTCGAGGCCTTCGAG
Organism: Mycobacteriales bacterium; assembly: GCA_046262855.1. Taxonomy (GTDB): domain Bacteria; phylum Actinomycetota; class Actinomycetes; order Mycobacteriales; family SCTD01; genus RYN-111. The sequence goes on from JBHEMB010000304.1 coordinate 6,687, forward strand.
CAGCTTCAGGCCCGAACGCGGCCCTTCCACCATGGCGACGGCGACCGCCCGGTTGAGCCTCACGACGGGGTTGCCGGTCATCCGCTCGAGCAGGCCGTAGAGGGACGCGATCTCGGCCCACTGGGTGTGCGCGTGCGACGGTGCCTGGTCGTGCAGGCCGGCGATCGACGCCAGCAGCTGGTACTCGCCGACCTGCCGCCGCTTGAGCGCGTCCGTCAGCAGCACCATGCCCTCGGTGATTCGGGACCGGTCCCAGAGCGTCCTGTCCTGCTCGCTGAGCGAGACCAGCTGGCCTGTGGGACCGGTGCGGGCGGGCCGTCGGGCGTCCGTGAGGAGCATCAGCGCCAGCAGACCGGCCACCTCTGCGTCCTCCGGCAGCTGCGTGTGCAGCAGCCGAGCGAGTCGGATGGCCTCACCGGAGAGGTCCGTGCGCGCGAGGTCAGGCCCGCTGCTGCTCGCGTAGCCCTCGTTGAACAGCAGGTAGAGGACCTCGAGCACCGACCGCAGCCGGGCACCGAGGTCGGCAGGCAGGGCGAACCGCTCGCCGCGCAGCTTGGCCTTCGCCCGGCTGATCCGCTGGGCCATCGTGGCCTCGGGCATCAGGTAGGCGGCGGCGATCTCCCTCGTCGTCAGACCGGCCACGGCGCGCAGCGTCAGCGGGATCGCGAGGGTCGGTGACAGCGCGTCATGGCAGCAGAGGAACAGCAGCACGAGGGAGTCGTCCGTGCCGGGCGCCTCGGGTGCCAGGTCGAGCAGCGCGACGGTGTCCTCTCGGCGACGCCGTGCATCGCTCTTGCGGACCTCGTCGATCAGCCGACGCGACGCGACCGTCACAAGCCAGCCGAGCGGGTTGGTCGGGAGGTCATCCGGCCACTCCTGGGCGGCGGTCAGCAGTGCCTCCTGCACCGCGTCCTCCGCGTCCGCAAAGTCGCCGTACCGTCGGACGACCGCGCCGAGGGCCTGCGGCGCGAGCTCGCGCAGCAGGCCCTCGACGTCGGGAGTGCTCACACCTCCGGGTCGGGGGCGCCCAGGACCTGACGCACCTCGATCTGCTGGCGGATCGGCACACCCCCGGGACCGGGCGCGGCACTCGATCGGGCCGCGATCTCCAGCGCCCGCTCGAGGCTGTCGACGTCGACCATCCGGTATCCAGCGAGCAGCTCCTTGGACTCCGGGTAGGGACCGTCGATGACCTTGGGCGGGTTCGTGCCGTCGGAGACGACGAACTTGGCCTGGTCGGGGCCGGCGAGGCCCTGCGCGTCGACGAGCTCGCCGCGGTCGAGCAGCTCGGAGTTGAGGGTGTGCTGGAACTCGATGTGTGCCTTGACGTCCTCGGGGTCCCACTCGGTCATCGGGACGCAGCCCTCGAGCTCGACGCCTCCGTAGGCCTGCAGCAGCATGAATCGCATGTCCTCATCCTTACCTCTGGCGGGCCCTGCTGGCCGCACTCACCCCTAGGTCGAAGCCGCCTGCGCGTTCTCGACACGGTTTGCGGCCTGATCTTCAGAGCAGCTTCACGTTGCTCGCCGGCTCCGGCGTCGCGAGGACGTCGCGGGGCATCGGGACGGGGGCACGCCGCGGCCGCGACCGGTGCAGGAACTCGCCGAGGAAGGCGAGGACGGCCAGACCGCCAAGGGCGGCCCAGGGCGTGACGGTGGTCGCGAACGCGGTGGAGACGAAGCCGAGCCCAGCCGCGACGAGCTGCCAGTCCGTCGGCCGCCTCCCCACTTCCGCGATGACTCGAGTCAGCGATGCCCCGGGGCGCCGGTTGCGAGCTGTGTCCAGGCCGATGCAGGACACGGCGAGCACCAGCAGCAGCACGAAGACGACCCCCACGCGGGCAGGTTAGATCGGCTCAACCCGTCGCACAGGGAGGCGGGGACTCGTGGCCCGTCAGCCGGCCTTCTCGAGGATGTGGATGCCACACGCAGACCCGAGACCGATGACGTGCGCGAGCCCGACCTTGGCGCCCTCGATCTGGCGGTCGCCCGCCTCGCCGCGCAGGTGGTGCGCAATCTCCCAGACGTTGGCGATGCCCGTGGCCGCGATCGGGTGGCCCTTGCTCTGCAGGCCGCCGGACACGTTGACGGGCAGCGCGCCGTCGCGGAACGGCGCACCGCTCTCGAAGAAGTCCACGGCGCCACCCTCGGGGCACAGCATCAGGTTGTCGTAGTGCACGAGCTCGGCGGTGGCGAAGCAGTCGTGCAGCTCGACCAGGTCGAGGTCGGTCGGTGACACACCGGCCTGCTCGTAGGCCTGCGTCGCGGCCCGCCGGGTGAGGGTGTTGACGTTGGGCAGCACCTGGCAGCCCTCCTCGTAAGGGTCGCTGGTCAGCACCGACGCGCTGATCTTCACGGCGCGTCGCCGCTGGTCCGGGTCCAGGGTCTTCAGCTTCGCGTCGCTCACCAGCACCGCGGCCGCCGCCCCGTCGCAGTTCGCCGAGCACATCGGCCGGGTGTTCGGGTAGGCGATCATGACGTCGTTCATGATCTGCTCGAGCGGCATCGCCTTGCTGTAGGCGGCGAGCGGGTTCAGCGTCGAGTGCGCGTGGTTCTTCTCGGAGATCCGCGCGAACAGCTCGAACGACACCCCGCCGTACTTGTGGCCGTACTCCATGCCGACCTGCGCGAAGGTGCCGGGCATGCCGGCCGTGCCCACTCGCCCATCGAGCGGCATGATGGCGCCGTCCGTCCCGCGCGGCGTCCAGGTCTCCTGGTCGTACTTGGCCGTGCCGCCGCCGAGCAGCCCGGCGCCGCTGAGCTTCTCGACCCCGACCGCGAGCCCCATGTCGGCCTCGCCGGCCTTGATCGCCATGATGACGGTGCGCAGCGCCGTGGCCCCGGTGGCGCAGGCGTTCGCCACGTTGAAGACCGGGATGCCGGTTTGACCGATCTGCTTCTGGATCTGCTGCCCGACGCCGCCGCCGCCGAGCAGGTTGCCCGCGGCGAGCACCTGCATGTCGGCCATCGTGACGCCGGCATCCTTCAGTGCGGCCAGCGCTGCCTCGGCAGCGAGCTCGTCGGTCTCCTTGTCCGGCCGCTTGCCGAACTTCGTCATGTTGATGCCGAGGATCCAGACGTCGCCGCTGCTCATGCCGAGTCTCCAAGAGGTGTGAAGCCGAAGCCGACAGCCTCGGTGCCGTGGCTGTCCGTGCCGAGCGGGAAGGTCGTCAGCCGGACCTTCTGCCCGAGGTGGACGTGCTCGGGTGTCGGCTCGACCCCGACGAGGTTGGCCTGCACCTTCGTGCCGCCGCAGTCGACGGTCGCAGCGACGTACGGCGTCTGCACGCCGGGCATCGCGAACGCCACGATCGTGAAAGCCACGACCTCGCCTTCCGTCGGGACGTCGGCCTGGCGGAACCTCTCGTTGAAGCAGCTCGCGCAGGCCGCGCGGCGACCGAAGAAGCGCGCACCGCAGGAGGTGCACTCGTTGGCGACGAGGTGCGGCTCGGGCTCGAGAGCCAGCGCACTGATAACGGGTACAGGTGAGGTCACACCTGCACTCTAGAGTGCCCCGAATGACGTCTCTTCGCTATGAGGTCCGCGACGGCGCGGCCTACGTGACCCTGTGCCAGCCTGAGCGCGGCAACCCCATCGACCTGACCCTCGCACGGGAGCTCCGCGACGCGGTCGCACGGGCCCGCACGGACGACGTCCGCGTGGTCGTGCTCGATCACGAGGGCAAGGCGTTCAGCTTCGGCGGAGACATCTCCGCGATGGGCGCTGCCGAGGACCCGAGCGCGATGATCACCGAGCTGGCCGACACCCTGCACGACGGCGTCCTCGCGCTCCAGCAGCTCGACGCGATCGTGGTGTCCGTCGTCCGGGGTACGGCGGCGGGCGCGGGATTCCCCCTGGCCGCGGCGGCCGACGTGGTGCTGGCGTCGGAGGATGCCCGGTTCACGCTCGCGTACACGAAGATCGGACTGACGCCCGATGGCGGAAGCAGCCTGCTCACGACGACCGTCGGACTGCACCGCGCGCTGCACTGGGCGCTGCTCAACCCGCTGCTGACAGCTGCCGACCTGCAGGCAGCCGGCATCGTCGCCCAGGTGCACCCCGCCGCTGAGTTGGATGCGGCGGTCGAGAAGGTGGTCGCGCAGCTGCTCGCCGGCTCGCGAGACGCGCTGGTCTCCGCCAAGCACCTGCTCCGCAACAAGGTCGCACCCGACGCTGCGGAGGCCCTGGACAAGGAGACCGCGGGAATCGCCGTGGCCGCCGGCGGTCCCGACAGGCGGGAGGGCGTCCGCGCGTTCCTGGAGAAGCGCGCCCCGGCGTTCCCCTCAGCGGGCTGACATCACCCGGTCCTGAGCAGCCTCCACACCGGTCGCCGCCCGCGCGCACGAGGCGCAGCAGAAGAACCGGCCGTCGACAGACGTCCCGTGGCCGATGACCTTGCAGCTGCAGTGCTCGCAGACCGGGGCCAGCTTGTGGATGGCGCACTCGAAGCTGTCGAAGATGTGGCTGACTCCGGCTGCCTTCACCTCGAACGCCATGTCGTACTCGTTGCCGCAGACCTCACAGGTACCCATGCCCGCGCACGTACCCCGGACATGGCCGGCGACACGCGGAACCACCGTTGCCGCGGTATTACGTTTCTCGTAGTAGCGTGCGATCCATGGATGCCAGCCAGCTCGTGAAGGGCCTGCTCGACGTGGCCGTGCTCGCGGTGGTCCGCGATGAGGACGGCTACGGCTACGACGTCGTCCGGCGGCTGCGCTCGGCCGGGCTCGAGGACGTCGGCGACGCCTCGGTCTACGGCACGCTTCGGCGGCTGTACCAGGCCGGCGCCCTCACCAGCTACGTGGTCCCCAGCGACGAGGGCCCGCACCGGAAGTACTACGCCATCAACGAGAGGGGGCGTTCCGTGCTCGAAGACGGGACGAAGACATGGCGAGCGTTCGCCGACACGGTTGACCGCGTCCTCGGCACCACGCGGAGCGCCGCATGACCGCCCCGACGACCAGCCCCGAGGCCCAGGCCTATCTCGAGGCGGTCGACCTCGAGCTGGTCGACCTGCCGGGCGAGGAGCGCCGTGAACTGCTCGACGACCTCGCGCTGCACCTCGCCGAGCTGGATGACGACCCGGACGTGACGTCCTTCGAGGCCCGGCTCGGGAGTCCCGCTGACTACGCGCGCGACCTGCGCGACGCCGCCGGGCTGCCGGCCCGTGCGACGACCGGTCGTCGTCGCGCGATCGCCGATCTGATGGCACGTGCGACCGGGTCCCGGATCGTGCGCGACATCCGCTCCTTCGTGCCCCAGCTGCGACCGAGCTGGTGGGTCCTCCGCGGCTATCTCGTCGTCCTGCTCCCTTGCCTGCGTGACGTCACGGGCGCCCGCGACTTTCCCGTGCCTGCCCCGGGAAACTCCCATCTCCTCGGTGGCGTGCTGGTGCTCGCAGCTGTTGTCCTCTCGGTCGCGCTGGGACGACGGCAGCTCCCGCGCTTCCCGCGGGTGGTGCTGGTTGCGGCCAACCTGGCGCTCGCGGCCGTGGCGCTGAGCTTCCTCTCCGACGCACCCCAGCGCCTCACCCGCTACGAGCTCGTCATCAGGCACTCGGCCCCGGACCCGCTGGCGACAGCACCCCTCGTTTCGCACCAGAGGCTGGTCACGAACGTGTTCCCGTATGCCGCCGACGGAACGCCCCTCGAGGGAGTGCTGCTCTACGACCAGGACGGCCGGCCGCTTCCGGTCGGCATGCAGCTGTGGTGGGCCGACCACTGCAAGCGCATGCTCGCACCGCCTCGCCGCGCTGACGGGATACCGGTGCCCAACAGCTACCCGCAGCAGTACGTCCTCGACCCGAGTGGGACGACCCTGTCCGGGGTGTTGCCCGTGAAGCCAGGGCAGTGCCAGACAGCCCTGACCCGTCCCAAGGTCACGCTGCCTGTGCTGCCCAAGGGCTGACCGTGTCCTACCGGTCCGACTCCGCCACTGCGCGGGCCCAGCCATAGTCCGCCTTGCCGGACGGCGAGCGCTGCACCTTGTCGACGAAGACCCACGCCTTGGGCAGCTTGTAGCGCGCGATCGCCTGTGCCGCATGGGTTTCGAGCTCCTCAGGCGTCGCCGGAGAGGCGAGCTGCACCACTGCGACGACCTCGCTTCCCCATCGCTCACTGGCGCGTCCGCAGACGGTGACGTCCTGTACGGCGGGATGGCTCGCGATCGCGGACTCCACCTCTTCCGCGAACACCTTCTCGCCGCCGGTGTTGATGGTGACGGAGTCGCGTCCGAGCACCTCGATCGCGCCGTCGTCGGTGTACCGCGCCCGGTCACCGGGGACGGCGTACCTCGTGCCCTCTATCACTGGGAAGGTCCGGGCCGTCTTCTCCGGGTCGCCGAGGTACCCCAGCGGCACCCAGCCCTGCTGGGCAAACCAGCCGAGTCCGTCGTGCCCGGGGAGGAGCACGGCGGTGAGGTCTTCGCTGACGACGTTGGAGCCCGGCCCGGGGGTGAAGGTGCCGGTCCGCACGGCGCCCTTCGCGGACAGGTGACTGCCCTGCGCGCCGGTCTCGGACGAGCCGACGGCGTCGTTGACGAAGATGTTCGGAAGCTGCTCGAGCAGTCGCTCCTTGATGGCTGGCGTCAGCGGAGCCGAGCCATTGCTGATGACGGCGAGGCAGGACAGGTCGTAGCGGCCGGTCTCGATCTCGGCGAGGAGCGGCCGCGCGACCGCGTCCCCGACGACCGTGATGGTGGTGCAGCGCTCGCGCTCGACGGTCCGTAGGACGTCGGCGGGATCCAGGTGAGTGGTGTTGTCGGGCAGCACGATCTTGGCCCCGTTGCCCATCATCACGAAGGTGCCCCACTGCGCAGCGCCGTGCATGAACGGCGGGATGAGCAGCATCGACAGGTCCCCGCCGCTGACGGCCCGCTCCCGCACCTCGTCGTACGACGACACCGCGTCCCACACGCCGGGGACCCGTCCTCCCATGGTGTTCATGAAGATGTCGTGCTGACGCCACAGCACTCCCTTGGGCATGCCGGTGGTGCCGCCTGTGTAGAGCAGGTAGAGGT
>JBHEMB010000305.1:0-12225 GCA_046262855.1 Mycobacteriales bacterium
AGCTCAGGCTGCTCGACCTGCAGGACCTGCAGCCGCTGGAGAGCGCCGGTGAGCCCGTCGACAAGCTGGTGTTCTTCGTCCCCGTCGCCGACGCGGCGCGGGTCACGGCCGCGGTGACGGAGGCCGGCGCCGGGCGGCTGGGCCGGTACGACTCGTGCACGTGGTCGACCGTGGGCACGGGGACCTTCCGGCCGCTCGAGGGTGCCACGCCGGCGATCGGAGCGGTCGGGTCTCTCGAGTCGGTGGAGGAGGCCCGCGTCGAGACGGTCGTACGTCGGTCGGCGCGCCCTTCCGTCGTACGGGCTCTGCTGGCGGCGCACCCGTACGAGACTCCGGCGTACGACGTGATCGAGCTGGTCGACCTGCCGTCGCCGCAGGGGATGGGTCGGGTGGGGGACCTGCCCGCGCCGATGCCGCTCGGCGAGCTGGTCGCTCGGGCGGCCGCCGTGCTGCCGGCCACGGCCTGGGGGGTGCGGGCGGCCGGGAACCCCGAGGGTTTGGTCAGCCGGCTCGCGGTGATGGGTGGGTCGGGCAGCGACGCGATCGGGCTCGTGGCGGCTTCCGGAGCGCAGGCGTTCCTGACCTCGGACCTCAAGCACCACACCGCCTCGGAGGCGCCGGAGGGGCTGGCGCTCATCGACGCCGCGCACTGGGCCACCGAGCAGCCGTGGGTGAGCGCGGCGGCTGCGGCGCTGGCTAGGGTCGTAGGTGTCGCGACGTCCGCGTCGACGACGTGCACCGACCCGTTCTCCACCGCAGTCAGGAGCCCCGAGCCGTGAAGGCCGATCCGTTCGTCCAGCTCAGGCTGCTCGACCTGCAAGCCCTTGACAGCACCTTGGACCGGCTGGCGCACAAGCGGAAGACGCTGCCGGCGCTGGCCGAGATCCAGCGCCGCGACGACCTGGTCGCCGCACGGCAGGGCGACGTGGTGCTCGCCCAGACCACGGTCAGCGACCTGCAGCGCGAGCTCGACAAGGCCGAGGCAGACATCGAGCAGGTGCGCGCCCGCAAGAAGCGTGACGAGGAGCGACTGGCCTCGGGAGCGATCACCGCGCCCAAGCAGCTCGAGGAGATGCAGCACGAGGTCGGGACGCTGACCAAGCGGCAGTCCGACCTCGAGGATGCCGAGCTCGAGGTCATGGAGCGGATGGAGGAGGCGCAGCAGGCCCTCGACGCACTGCTCGCCGAGCGGAGCGAGCACGACGACGCACGGGCCGCCGCGGTCGAGGCGCGCGACCGCGAGTGGGCGGCGATCGACGCGGAGACGGCGACCGTCTCCGAGGAGCGCGCGAAGCTCGCACCGGAGATCCCCGCCGACCTGATGGCGCTGTACGACAAGATCCGGGCTGCCGAGGGCGGCATCGGCGCGGCGCCCATCGAGCGGGGGCGGTGCGGCGGGTGCCACCTCGACCTCATGAACAACGAGAAGGCGGCGTTCCGCGACGCGCCGACGGACGAGGTGCTGCGGCACGAGGAGTGCCGGCACATCCTGGTGCGCACTCCGGAGTCCGGCCTTTGAGGGTCGTCGTCGAGGCGGATGGCGGGTCGCGGGGCAACCCGGGACCGGCGGGGTACGGCGCGGTGGTGTTCTCCCCCGACGGTGAGGTGCTGGCCGAGCGGGCCGCGGGCCTCGGGTCGGCGACGAACAACGTCGCGGAGTACTCCGGGCTGATCGCCGGGCTGAAGGCGGCGCTCGAGCTCGGCGCTACCGACGTCGACGTCCGGATGGACTCCAAGCTCGTGGTCGAGCAGGTCTCCGGGCGCTGGCAGGTCAAGCACCCGGGGCTGCGGCCGTTGGCGCGGGAGGCCACCGAGCTGCTGGGCCGGTTCGATGCGTTCACCGCCAGGTGGATCCCGCGGGAGCAGAACAAGCATGCCGACAGGCTCGCCAACGAGGCGATGGACGCGGCGGCGAAGGGTCACGTGTGGAGGCCCGGCGGAGACACCGGGCCGATCGACGCGGCGGACCGCTGGCTGGAGAAGACGGAGGCTGCCCGTCCCGCGAAGCTCGTCGGCTGGCAGGACATGTCGTCGGTGCCCACCACGACGCTGCTGCTGCGGCACGGCCAGACGAAGCTCTCGATCGAGAAGCGCTTCTCGGGCATCGGCGACCCGGCGCTGACAGAGATCGGCCTCGCCCAGGCCGCCGCTGCCGCGGAGCGCTTGCGGGACAGCCGCGCGAAGGTCGTCATCTCCTCGCCGCTGCGGCGTGCCCAGCAGACGGCTGCGGCGGTCGCGTCGGTGCTGGGCGTCGACGTGCGCACCGAGCCGGGGTTCCAGGAGACCGACTTCGGCGACTGGGAGGGCTACACGTTCGGCGAGGTCCGCGAGAAGTGGCCCGCCGAGATGGACGCCTGGCTCGCCTCGACCGCTGTGGCCCCGCCGCACGGCGAGAGCTTCGACGACACGGCGCTGCGGGTGCGCAAGGCCCGCGACCGGGTGCTCGCCGCTCACGGTGGCGAGACCGTCGTGATCGTGAGTCACGTGACGCCCATCAAGACGATGCTGCGGATGGCGCTGGAGGCGCCTGCGTCGTCGCTGTACCGGATGCACCTCGACCTCGCCTGCCTGTCGAACGTGCAGTGGTTCCCCGACGGGCCCGCGGTGGTCCGGTCGATGAACGAGACCCACTACCTGTCGGACATCACCCCCGGCGAGTAGCTCCTCCCCTTTCACGACGGCGGGGGTGCGAGGAAGGGGACGGTGCTCAGCAGGAGGAGGGGGACGAGGACCAGCCCCGCAGCTGCGTAGCGGAGCCAGCTGATCCGGAGCCCCTTCGCGCGGCACCGCTCGGCCCACAGCAGCGTGGCGAGCGAGGCCCATGGCGTGACGAGCGGGCCGAGGTTCACGCCCAGCAGCACGGCAAGCAGCTGGTGGGGAGGCACGACGCGTTCAACGGCCAGGTACGCCGGCAGGTTGTTGATCACGTTGGCCCCGCCCGCCGCGACGAACGGGGCGCGCAGCGGACCGCCTACGTCGTGGCGGAGCAGGTCGTCGGTGCCGTGTGGGCCGGCCGCTGTGACGACCAGGAACAGGCCGGTGACGAGCAGGACGAGCCGCCAGGGAAGCAGGGCAGGCCGCAGGGCTGTCGGCCTGCGCCACAGGAACAGTGCGACAGCCAGACCTGCCGCGATGCTCGAGGCGATCGCGACCGCGGCACCCGCGAGCAGCATGGGCACGAGCAGCAGGCACGCGGCCGCAGTGCCTGACAGCAGTACGCGATCGTCGGGACGCGGGGCGTCGGGCACGTCGTACCCGCCGGTCAGCGCCCGCCGGTGCCAGACCAGCAGCACGGCCACGGTGACAGCGATCGCGATGAGGGCGGGTACGGCGAGAAGGCGCACGTAGCTCGTCGTGCTCGGGTCCAGCCGGCTTACCGCGAGCAGGTTGGTCAGGTTGGAGACCGGGAGCAGCAGGCTCGCGGTGTTGGCGAGCCAGACGGTCGCCATCGCGAAGGGCAACGGCTGCAGCTCGAGTTGCTGGGCGAGGGTGAGCACTACTGGCGTGATGAGGACGGCGGTCGTGTCGAGGCTGAGCAGGATGGTCGTGGCGCTGGCGATGAGGACTACCAGGGCGAAAAGCCGCAGCGTGCGACCGCGTGCCAGCCGAGCGGCGCGATGCGCCGCGTGGTCGAAGACGCCTGCCTTGTCCGCGAGCTCGGCGAGGACGGTGATGGCGATGAGGAAGACCAGCACGGGACCGGTGCGGGTCAGTACGTCGAACGCGCCGCTGGGGGAGAGCAGGCCGTTCGCGACGGTCAGAGCGCCGAGCGCCGCTGCGATGAGCCACACCGGTCAATCTTGGCTCACGGAACCTGACAGCCCTCGTACGGCGGGCCTCGTGAGGCTCACTCGCCGACTTGGCCGTCCGCGAGCTCGCGAACGACGTCGAGGTGGCCGACGTGGCGGGCGTACTCCTGGAGCAGATGCAGCAGCACGCGGCGCAGGGATGGGGGCGCGGCGCCCTCCCACCGCTCGCTCGGTTTGCCGGCGTCGGTCAGGTCATGACGCTCGACGATGCCTCTCGTGATCGCCGCCTGCTCGCCCAGCTGGGTCCGCAGCGTCTCGAGGTCCTCGGCGGTGTGCCAGCGGTCGTCCTCGCGATCGGCCCACGGGTCGCTGATCGGTTTTCCCTCGAAGCCCCACTCGAGCCAGCGGCGCTCGACGTGCCTGAGGTGGTTGACCAGCTCCGCGGGCGTCCACCCGCTGGGAAGCAGGCTTGTCGTCTCGATGCCGTCGGCCTTCTCGCTGAGGACATGCCTGAAGTAGTCGAGGTAGCCGAGCAGCACCTGCCGCTCGTCGTCGATCGGGATCGTGGGCTCAGGAAACTCCATGGAACTACGCTAGGAGCGGGACGAGTCGTCCGGACGGTCGCGGCACCCTCCAGGTGTCGAGGAAAGTCCGGGCTCCACAGGGCAGGGTGGTCGCTAACAGCGACCCGGGGCGACCCGCGGGAAAGTGCCACAGAAAACAGACCGCCTCTCCTTCGGGAGCGGTAAGGGTGAAACGGTGCGGCAAGAGCGCACCAGCACCCGGGGTGACCCGGGTGGCTCGGCAAACCCCACCCGGAGCAAGGTCAAAAGGATCCCCTTCGGGGGACCTGCGGAAGCGTTCGAGGGTGGCCCGCCCGAGCTTCCGGGTAGACCGCACGAGGCCGCTGGCAACAGCGGTCCCAGATGGATGACCGTCAGGTGGCTCGCCACCTACAGAACCCGGCTTACAGGGCGACTCGTTCCCACCGCTATCCCGGGCTCACGCTCGGGATGACGTTTCCGCAGGTCAGCGGCACCTTTCGCGGCGGACTGTGTGAGGTCTAGACGGGTCTGGACAGGTCCAGAATGGCGCTCCGTGTGACATCGGTGTGACAGCCGTCGAGGTGGACGGCAGCAGCCACCGCGGTGCGGTCCGGGGGGGGCGGCGGACGCCAAGCGGGACGCGTGGCACCTGGCCCGAGGAATCTGTACGGTCCGGGTCACCGCCGATGAGGCCATGAGTGACGTGCACGGCACCATCCAGATCATCACGTCAGGGATGGCTGAGCCGCTCGCCATCGCTGACACTGTCGAGCTGGTGCGGACGTCGACGTCGCCCTCCGGTGAGTTGCGGGTGTGGCCCGGCGTGGTCTCCTCGGAGGCGTTGCCGGAGGCGAACGAGCGGGTCGAGGACGAGATCTTCGCGTTCATGGCGGTCGCCTGCGTGACGATCCTGCCGAACCTCGAAGGGGCGGGCCGCTAGGCCTGGCTCACGTCGCTGTGCTGATCGAGTGCGTCCGCCGAGCTCAGGGTCGAGCAGCTCATCCGTGCTGCGCGCCCAAAAGGGTTTCAGTGGCGCCGCTACAGCAAGCCCAACCACTACAACGATGCCAGCGGGGACAGCCCAAGCTGGATCGACGAAGGCACCGCCTTCACCACTCAAGGCGACAGCGCAGCCGACTGCCTCGCTTGGCCCTCGACTACCGACGTCGTTGGCCACATTTCGGCCGCCGTCCCACACTTCCCGCGTTCCGCCCAGAGTGCGGAGATAGCCTCGGCGCCGTCATCGTCCGAATGGGAGGGTAGGAGTATGCAAGGGCAGGACTGGATTGAACGTGCGGGAGAGCTGTTCGAAGCAGCGATGTTCGGCGGGGACATGTCCGCGCTGGACCGGTCGGATGAGGTGCTGGACTCGGTCGAGGCGCCGCTTGCCATCGCGCGGGGCAAGATGCTGCACGTGCGCTTCCTGAACGACCGCGAAGAGAACCCCCAGGAACTGGTGCTGTTTGAGCGCGCGGCCGAGTTGTACCAGCGTCTGGGGGATGCGTCGGGTGAGGCGGACGCGTTGTTCTGGGTCGGCTGCTGGCATCAGGTGGTCAAGGGCGACGGCCTCGCTGGCAGGCCGTACTTCGAGCGGTCGTACGCGCTGGCGAAATCCGTCGACGACCGGATGACGATGTCCTATGCGATTCGGCATCTCGGCTTCACCGACAAGGATGCAGGCCGCTTCGATCAGGCCCGCGAGCGGTTGACCGAATCGGTGACACTGCGCCGTGAGATCGGCTTCAGGCCCGGGGAAGCAGCCGGCCTGGTGGCACTGGCCCACCTCGCGGCCGAAACCGGCGACCCAGCGGCGGCGTTCCACCACCTTGACCAGGCGCAGTCGTTAGCCGAGAGCTGCGGTGCCAAGGCCGTGTTGGGATGGGTAGAGCAAGCCCGCACGCACATCCGTTCCTAGGCGCTGACTGGAAGAGCTGGTCACAGCGATTCGTTGAGGAGCGACCAGCACGGTCGCCTCGTAGCGGATAGCGAGCTTGTCGTACCTCGTGGCCACGGCTCGGTGGCGCTTGAGGCGATTGATCCCGCACTCGACGGCATGCCGCTGCGGCAGTGCGCTCGCCTCTCCGTCTGTCCATCGACTCGATTGTCTAGCTGAGGCGGCTTTGGTCACCCGCACGGCAGGACTGGAGCGGTCATGGGCCTGAAATGAAGGACCGCGGACAGCCCAACATCCCTGTAGACGGACACGGCACTTCCCTGCTGGCGGACCACCGCCGACCGTTCTCGAGGCCAAGAAGGCCGCCACCTGACGCGCCTGAGTGCCCCAGCCGACCAGAGGAGCCATCTTGGACAGCACCAAGTACGCACTCGGGATGACGTGTTTCCGCAGGGCAGAGGCACATTCTTGCGGAGATCATCTGGGGACTGGCGCGAGACCGGCCCGTCGAACAGGTCGATGTGGCCGAAGATGTGGCCCCCGCCATGGAAGAACACCACCGCAGGGCCTGATGCGGCGCCGTCCTTGGCGTACCGCGCATGCGGATCTGTGCGCCGTATTCGGCGGTCGCGTCATGGTCCGTGGTCAGGACGTACGACGGGATCGCCCGTGCCGTTCCGGCGGCGCCGATATCGGCTCCCACGTGCGACGGCGTGCGGCGACGTCGCCGACCGGCGGCGGGACGAACCCGGCCATCGGGGCCACTGCCTCGGCGGTCTGCGGGTCGAGGATGAGAGACATGACTGTTCCCTTCGGTTCGTAGGAGCGCCGCGTGCCGGTTCAGGCGCTGGTGGGGAGGACGACGACCTTGCCCGAGAGGGATCCTGCGGCGGCCCGCTCATGGATCGACGTCAGCTCTGTCAGCTGGATCCGCTCGGCGACGTCCACTGTCAGGTCGCCGCGGTCGACCCGGGCGACGAGTTCCGACAGCTGGTCGGGGTCGTTGCGGACGTAGAGGTCGACAGCGCGCACGCCGCGCTTCTCGTCGGACGGGGCGGGCATCCACACCGTGGTGCTGACGACGACGCCGCCGTCGCGGACCAGACTGGCCAGCGCCTTGAAGGCGTCAGGGTCGATCGGCGCGAGGTTCAGCAGGACGTCGACAGGCTCAGTCACGACGGCCGCGACGTCGGTGGTCGTGTGGTCGATGACTTCATCGGCACCGGCTGACCTGACGTGCTCGGCGCTGCGCGGGCTGGCGGTGGCGACCACGTAGGCCCCCGCTGCCTTGGCGAGCTGTACTGCGTAGCCGCCCACCGCCCCGCCGGCGCCGCTGATCAGGATGCGCTGGCCTGCGGTCAGCTCGGCGTGGTCGAACAGGGCCTGCCAGGCGGTGAGCCCGACCAGGGGCAGGGCGGCCGCGTCAGCCAGGGGGATGGTCGTCGGAGCGGCCGTGAGGCTGTCGGCGGCGGCGAGGACGTACTCCGCCGCGGCGCCGTCATCGACGAACGGCAGGAAGCCGACGACGCGGTCACCGGCCTTGAACCGGTCGACGTCCTCGCCGACCGCGTCGATCGTGCCTGCGACATCGAGGCCCGGGGTGTGCGGCAACGTCAGAGGCATCGGACCTTGCATGAAGCCCGCCCGGATGTTGCCCTCGACGCCGTTGAACGTGGTCGCGGCCACGCGCACGCGCACCTGGCCGCTGGAGGGGACTGGCTGGTCCACGTCCTCGTACCGCAGAACATCGGGCTGGCCGTACTCGTGGAACCGGACTGCCTTCATGGGAATCACCTCTCGGTCATGTGCTTCGAACTTGAAGCAATACGGAGGAACCTAGCAGCGTTTCGAATTTGAAGCAAGTGCTTCGAAACTGAAGTATCGGCTACGATTCCTGCATGGCTGACACGCACCGCTCCCTGGACCCTGTCCAGCTGAGCGCCTACTTCGCCTTCATGGAGGTCGCGGGCCTACTACGCCACGCGGTCGAGCAGCAGCTGCGCGACGCTGGCGGAATCAGTTACGTACAGTTCCAGCTCCTCGCACGGCTGGGCCTGGACTCGTCTGACGGCAGCGCGCGCATGACCGACCTTGCCGACGGTGTCGTCTACAGCCGCAGCGGACTGACCTATCAGGCGGGACTGCTGGAGAAGGCCGGCCTGGTGTCACGTACACCCGCCAGTGACGACGACCGGGGCGTCACGGTGACGATCACCGACGAAGGGCGCGAGCTTCTCGCGCAGGTGCTCCCCGGCCACACCGAAGTCCTGAGTCAGCAGTTCTTCCAGCCACTTTCGCGCACCGACACCAAGGCGCTCGCTGACCTGCTCTCGCCGGTGCGCGACCACATGCGTTCGGCGCCTCCTCGGTCGGCGGCCCGGCGCAGGGACCTGCCAACGGCCCGGCTGCGATGAGAACGCGCACGGCGCCGGACTGTGCCGGCGGCACTACGACCAGCAGCGCACAGCAGCCAGGCGAGCGCGGCGCTGATCAGCCGCTGGTGCTGGTCCTGGTGTGTGCGTCACCGTTACTGGCGATCGTGTAGGTCATCGTCACCGTAAGGTGCCGGCTCGGGGTACTCGGTGGTGTCCACAGCAGCGGCAGCGTCGAGGAGCTGCTGCTGATCGCGGTCCGCTTCAGTGAGACATTGGCATTGCGGCTGCCGCCCCGGCACAGCAGGGAGCTGGTCGAGTAGTTCGGGCAGTAGTGCCCCACCGCGGTGACCGCGAACGTCGTCCGCAGGGGCACCGAAAAGGTCGCGTACGCCTGCGTCGACGACGCCCCGCCTTGTTCGCCTTCGCGACGTACTCCAGGGAGAACGTGTAGGAGGTCGCGTTCGCCGCGACCGCCGGTGAGCTGATGTCGACCGTGTAGCTGGGAGCACTCGAGGTTTGACCGGCGGCGAGCTTGTTGAGCCGGCGCCGGGGCTTCGTCGGGAAGCGCCGGCGCACCATCCGGCCGTCAGAACGGTAGGTGATCTCCCATGACGCCCCTCGGCCATGGGTAACGCGTCGCGGTGCAGCCATCGCGGCCTCCTATGACACTGGCGTCATACCCGAGACTCCAGGGTCTTCGCGTAGCGCCTGACGTGCCGCGATGTCACGGGAGTTTGTGGGGAGAACTCGGCGTCTGGCTTACAGGGCGACTCGTCTCCACCGTCGTCCCGAGCTCACGCTCGGGACGACGTCTTTGCGCAGGTCATCGGCACCTTTCGAGGCGGATTGTCTGAGCTCTGGACAGGCGTTGTCCATCTCACGAAGGCCTTTCGGACTACACGCTTCGCTCGGGACGCCTTCCAGCCCGGTAGCTGAGTCGCACTCCCCGCCACGGCCCTGCGGGTGGGCTTGCATACCGCGCATAGAACTGTCTCGAGCGGTGACTTCCCGGAGATCGCCGCCGACGCGCCACTTGGGACGGTCACGCTGTTGACCGGTGCGGGCGGCAGCGCAGCGACGATCCCGCTCTTGCGAGTTCGCTGAGCCAGCTGCCCTCGCCGTGGGTCGCCACAGCTTTCCTCGCGAGGAAAGGGGCAGCGCGCCGCCGGAACCGGCGCCTTGTGCCTGCAGATGTGCATCCACGGCCTCGGCGACGATGTCCGGCAGGGGTACGCCTCGCCGACTGGTCTTCGTCTTCTCGGCCTGCCGCAGCGCCGCCCCGACGCCGACAGCAAGCATTTGCGCGGTGCTCGTCCTTGCACGTTGCGAGCAGGTGCCGGACCTCGGACGGTTGGAAGACCGACCATGCGCGAGGCGGCGCCTCGGGCACCCTGATCTTGAAGCCCGGACTGGTCAGCAGTCGCTGGTCGTACACCGCGCTGCGACAGATCATGGCGACGATCTTGTAGATGCCACGAACGTGCGAGGACCCAGGTGCGTCGTGGACAGGGCCGCGGCGGCCCAGTGATGCCCTGCGCGAAGGCGTGCGCGACCACCTCGTCGGGGGCACGCATCTGCATCACGCTCGCCACCCGGTGCCGATCGACGTGCTCGTCGTGTGGAGTGTGGTTGATGAGGTTCATCTGCGGGTCATGGATGGCGACGGCCCGGCCGATCCGGGCGGCAAGCCTGGCAGCGATGCGCTGCAGGTCGTCGACCACGTCGGGCTTCTCTCAGATCGGCAGCACCGTGCTCGACCGCGTCGACGCGGTGAACCCATAGCCGACGGTGGCACGTAACCTCGGGGGGCGGCTCCGCCGTTTCGTGATGCCGGATTCCACATGTGCCAGGAGGCCCCTCATGGACGCGCTGCAGCTGCACAAGGTCGCGACGGTTGTCGACACCCACAACGACCTGATCCTGTTGGTCGACCACTTCGACCAACGGCAGAAGCCGAACCACTTCGGCGATTTCTGGCTGCCCGAGCTGCGTGCAGGCGGCGTCGATGTCCAAGTTCTGCCGATCTGCATCGAGGAGCCGTTCCAGTCCGAAGGTGCACTGCGCCGCACGCTGCTGCTCATCGAGCGCATCCACCGGCTGGTCCAGGAGCACCCTGGCGACGTCGCGCTCTGCCTTGACGGCGCCGACATCGACACCGCCACCACGGCCGGGAAGATCGCCTTCATCATCGCGCTCGAGGGCGCGCACGCGATCGGCCAGGACCCTGCGCTTATCCGCACGCTGCAGCGGGTCGGCGTGCGGGTCGTGTCGATGGCTCACCTAGGCCGCACCTTCCTCGCCGACGGCAGCAGCCTCGATGCGACGTCCAACAGCGGACTCACGCCACAGGGCATAGAGGTCTTTCAGGAGATGGAGCGCCTCGGCATCCTGTTCGACATCAGCCACCTTGGGCTCAGGGGCGTCGACAACGTTCTGGAGCTCGCCACGCGCCCCTTGATTGCCACGCACTCTGCCTGCCTGGGCATCACTGACATCCACCGTAACCTCGGCGACGTCCAGATCAAGCGGATCGCCCAACTCGGCGGGGTCATCGGCGTCGCCGCGGCGATCCCGTTCTTCATCGACAATGAGAACCCCAGCGCCGATCGGGTCGTCGATCACATCGAGCACGTCATCACCGTCGCAGGGATCGACCATGTCGGCCTCGGGCCCGACTTCATCGACGACTACTACCAGCAGGTCTACGGCGGCTGGATGCTCCCGCCGTCGCTCGCCGGGGAGTTCGCACACGCTGAGGTCTCGCGCCCCTCCGACCTCCCCAAGATCACCGACGCACTGGTACGCCGGGGCTTCAGCGAGCCCGACATCCGTAAGATCCTCGGCGAGAACATGCTTCGGGTGATGCGCGAGGTCATAGGCGTCGGAAAGCCCTGACGCGCTGTCCTTGGGCCGGGGAGCACTAGGTGGGCATGTGCCGTTCGAACCAGTCGAGCAGACGGGTGCAGAAGTCGTTGAGGGCGGGGAAGGCCCGCACGCCGTGCCCCTCCAGCGGGTAGATGACCAGCTGAGACTCCACACCGTGCTCGAGCAGCGCCTGGTGGAACTCCTGTGCCTGTGTGGGGGGTGTGCAGCGGTCGAGGGCACCGGCCACATTGAGGCAAGGGGTGGTGACGCGGCTAGCCTGCATGACCGGGCTGCGGGAGTGGAAGCGACTGCCGGGCTCGGTCTCGTCGGCGGCGAGGAACAGCTGGTCGAAGTAGGGGATGTTGCTGGAGAAGTGTTGGCTGTACCAGTCGGTGACCGGGGAGATCGGCACGGCGGCGGCCCACCGCTGATCCTGGGTCACGAGCCAGCTCGACATGAAGCCGCCGTAGGAGCCGCCCATGACACCCACTCGGTCGGGGTCGATGAGACCGCAGTCGGCGAGTGCGTCGACGGCTGAGGTGAAGTCGTAGGTGTCGGCACCGCCCATATCGCCGAAGACCTGTCGGGCGAAGTCCTGGCCGCGGCCGCTGCTGCCCCTGGGGTTGGGGCTCAGCACGGCGTATCCGGCTGCCACGAGCAGCGGCGTCCAGGCGTAGAACAGGGACCACAGGTTGCGGTAAGACCAGACCGGGCCGCCATGGATTTTGATGACGAGCGGGTGCGGTCCTTCCCCGGCTGGTGTGCACAGCAGGCCCTCGATGCGGGTGCCGTCGGGG
>JBHEMB010000306.1:0-3132 GCA_046262855.1 Mycobacteriales bacterium
CCTGTGCGGCCCGCGACCTAACCTAACAGTATCCTCTATTCACGACGGATCGGCGGACCCGTGTTCGATCTCATCAGCGTTGACGACCACATCATCGAGCCGCCGGGGGTCTGGGTGGACCGGCTGCCCGCGATGTACCGCGACGTCGGCCCGCGCGTGGTGGAGCAGGACGGCCGCGAGTGGTGGTACTACGAGGACAAGCGCGTCGACACCATGGGGCTCAACGCCGTGGCGGGCCGGCCGCAGGAGCAGTGGGACATGGACCCGGTCCGCTACACCGACATGATCCGCGGCTGCTACGACCCGGTCGTGCGCGCCGAGGACATGCGACTGGACGGTGTCGTCGGGACCATCTGCTTCCCCACCATGCCGAAGTTCGCCGGCACGCTTTTCCTGGAGTTCAAGGACAAGGAGCTCGCCGACCTGTCGGTCAAGGCCTACAACGACTGGATGTTCGACGAGTGGTGCGCCGCCGCGCCCGACCTCTACATCCCGATGACCATGGTGCAGCTGTGGGACCCGCAGCTCGCGGCCGCAGAGATCCGCAGGTGCGCCGCGCGGGGTGCCCGCTGCATCACGTTCCCGGAGACCCCCGACCCGCTCGGCCTGCCGTCGTTCTTCACCGACCACTGGGATCCGGTGTGGCAGGCGATCGAGGAGACGGGTCTGGTCGTCAACATGCACATCGGCACCAGCGGCCGGCTCATGTCACCGGCGGCCGACGCGCCGTTCCACGTCATGATCATGCTGGCCCAGGCCACCGCCGCCATCGGCATGGTGGGCCTGCTCGAGAGCCAGGTGCTGCGCAAGTTCCCGACCGTGCAGATGGTCTTCTCCGAGGGCGGCCTCGGTTGGATCCCCGCGCAGCTCGAGCGCTGCGATCGGATGTGGGAGCGGCACCGGATGTGGTCACACCTCGACGACCTCAAGCCGAGCGAGCTCTTCAAGCGCAACATGTACGGCGCCTTCGTCGACGACTCGGTGGGGCTCGAGCTGCGCCACCGCGTCGGCGTCGACCGGATTCTCTGGGAGAGCGACTTCCCGCACGTCGAGACGCCGTGGCCGCAGTCGCAGGACACCATGAAGCGGCTGACCGCCGAGATGCCCGACGACGAGGTCGACCTCATCACCAACGGCAACGCCCGTCGCCTCTACAACTGGCCCGGCAAGACGCCCGCGGCACCCGACAAAGTGGGCTCAACCGTCTCCTGACGAGGTGCCTGTCGCATGATCGCCAGGCGAGGTCGCGGCTAGCGCCAGCGCCAGACCGGCTTGCGCTTCTGCAGGAATGCCTCGCGCGCCTCGCGCGAGTCGTCCAGCTTCATCAGGCGGGCGGTGTAGTCCTGCTCGAGCCGGTACCCCTCCAGGAAGTGCAGCCCCTCGGCGCGGTTCATCGACTCCTTCGCGAGCCGCAGCGCCAGCGGGCTCTTCGCCGCGAGGTCACGGGCCAGCGCATCCGCGGTGGCATGCAGCTCCGCCGTCGGGACGACCTGGCTGATCGCGCCCAGTGCCGCCAGTTCCGACGCCGGCGCCATCCGCCCGGTCAGGAACATCTCGCGGGCCTTGTACGGGCCCAGCATCCGCACGAGGTGGGAGCTCGCACCGAGCAGCCCCATGTTGATCTCGGTCAGCCCGAAGGTGGCCGTGTCACTGGCGACGATGATGTCGCAGCACGCGACGAGCGCGACGCCGCCGCCGATCGCCGGCCCCTTCACCGGGGCGATGACGGGGACCGCGCACTCGTGCAGCGCACGGAACGCCTCACGAGCAGGGAGCCCGACGTCGATGAGCTCGCGCGGGCTGTCACTCGGCGGCACGGCGACGTCCTTCAGGTCCACCCCCGCGATGAACGCCCTGTCACCCTCGGTCCGGAACACCGCAACGGTTACCGAGCGGTCCTCGGCGAAGCTGTCGAAGAGCATCGCCAGGTCGGTGAGCACCTGCCGGGTCAGCGCGTTGACGGGCGGGCGGCAGAACGTGACCGTCGCGACGCCGTCCTGCACGTCGACCTCGAGGTGCTCCACGGGTGTCCTCCAAGAATGCATTTCCGTATACTCTAATCCGGTGGAGCTGCTTTCGGACCGGATCGCGAGACACGCGCGTGAGCGTGGTCGCGAACTGGCCCTGAGGGACGACGGTGGCGACACCAGCTTCGCAGAGCTCTGGTCGGTCGCCACGCGGGTCGCGAGCGGCCTGGCTGCCCGCGGGGTGGAGCCCGGCGACAGGGTGGCCCTGGCCCTGGAGCCGTCGGCGCCTTACGTCGCGCTGGTCCTCGGGCTGATGCTCGCCGGAGCCGTGCCTGCGCCCATGAACACCCGGCTCGCAGAGCAGGAGGCGCGGGCCTACCTCGAGCCGCTGGCACCGGTGCTGCTGGTCACGGACGCCGCGCACCAGTCGTGGTCGCAGGCCCTCGCGCCTTCCCTGCTCGTCGCTGCGGCTCCCGGCCCGCTCGAGCAGCGTCTGCGAGAGCTTGTCGGCGACCAGCCCCTCGCAGCCCTGCAGAGGGACGCGCCGGCCATCGTGTTCCCGACCGGCGGGACCACTGGGCTTCCCAAGGGCGCCTGGTACACCCACGCCCGGCTCGCCGCGTTCTGCGCCTCCGTCGCCGTCGCGCAGCAGCGGTCGTCCGGGGACGTCGAGGTGTACTTCAGCCCCTTCTTCCACGTCTCCCTCTGCACCGGGCTGCTGACGTCGTTGCACGCCGGCGGCGCCGTGCACGTGCTGCCCCGCTTCGACACCGCAGCCACCCTGGACGCCGTACGACGCGGGGGCTCCCGGCTGATGGGGTCCCCGACGATGTTCGTCGCACTGCGCGCCGACGAGGGCTTCACGGCCACGGACCGCAGCGGCGTCCGACAGGTGGCCTTCGGCGCGACCGACGCCACCAAGCCGTTCGTCGACGCACTGCTCACGGACTACCCCCAGGCCCGGCTCTTCTACGGCTACCGCGCGACCGAGTTCGGGCCCGTGACCGCCATGCCGCACGAGGTGATGCTCGAGGGCAGCAGGACCGGTGTCGGGCGCGCACTTCCCGGGGTCGACCTGCGGGTCGTCGGCACCGAGGGCACCGCCCTTGCTCCCGGCGAGGTCGGCGAGCTGGCCGTCTCATGCCCATGGCAGGCGAACGGGTAC
>JBHEMB010000307.1:0-5513 GCA_046262855.1 Mycobacteriales bacterium
CCGGGTAGAAGTAGTTCTTCCGCGCGAACCGGCACCACTCGGCGATCGAGCAGTCCAGCGCCAGGCCGATCCGGATGGCCGACTCCACGGCGTTGCGGTTGACCACCGGCAACGAGCCGGCCGCGACGAGCGCGATGACCCGCGCCACCTGGGCCGGCGTCACGGCCAGCTCGGTCGCGTCGACGCCGCTGCTGTTGGCGACCTGCGCGAGGTGGCCGAGCCACCAGTTCCGGGCCTCGGCCGACGGTGCCCCCTCCGAAACGGTCGCGAGCACCAGGTCGAGGACGCCGGCGTTGACCATCGCCTGCGCGTCGAGGTCGGACAGCCCCAGCTGCTCGAACAGCTGCTTGCGCCGCACCGACGGCGCCTCGGGCAGTGCCGCCTGCAACGACGCGACCCACGCCGGGTCCGGCGCGATCGGCACGAGATCGGGCTCGGGGAAGTACCGGTAGTCGGTCGCCTCCTCCTTGGAACGGCCGGACGAGGTCGTACCCGTGTCCTCGTGGAAGTGCCGGGTCTCCTGCACGATGCGACCGCCACTTCGCAGCACGCCTGCCTGGCGCTCGACCTCGGAGCGCACCGCGCGCTCGACGGACCGCAGCGAGTTCACGTTCTTGGTCTCGGTGCGGGTGCCCCACTCCTCACCGGGCCGGTTGAGGGAGGTGTTGACGTCGCAGCGCATCGAGCCCTGCTCCATTCGGACGTCACTGACGTCGAGCCCGCGCAGCACGTCACGCAGCTCGGTGACGTAGGCCTTCGCGACGGCGGCAGCCTTCAGTCCCGTGCCGACCACCGGCTTGGTGACGATCTCGACGAGCGGGATGCCGGCGCGGTTGTAGTCGACGAGCGAGTGCGTCGCGCCGTGGATGCGGCCGGTGGAGCCTCCGACGTGCAACGTCTTGCCGGTGTCCTCCTCGAGGTGCACCCGCTCGATCGGGACGCGCACGACCGCGCCGTCCACGTCGACGTCCAGGTAACCGTCGGTGCACAGCGGCTCGTCGTACTGCGAGGTCTGGAAGTTCTTCGGCATGTCCGGGTAGAAGTAGTTCTTCCGCGCGAACCGGCACCACGTCGCGATGTCGCAGTGCAGCGCAAGGCCGATGCGGATGGTCGACTCGATGGCGGCGGCGTTCACGACCGGCAGCGACCCCGGTAGCCCCAGGCAGACCGGGCAGGTCTGCGTGTTCGGCTCCGCTCCGAACTCCGTGGCGCAGCCGCAGAACATCTTCGAGGCGGTGCCGAGCTCGACGTGCGTCTCGAGCCCGATGACCGGCTCGAACTCCTCGAGGTCCTGCTCGTATGTCACGACTTCTCCCACGTCAGGGGCGGTACGGCGGGAGGCAGGGCGTCCTCGAGGGCGCCGCCGACCTGGTACAGCAGGTCTTCTCGCAACGTCGGCGCCATCACCTGCAGCCCGACAGGCAGCCCCTCGGACAGGCCCGCCGGGAACGACGCCGCGGGTCCGCCGTACAGGTTGGCGGGGATGCTGCAGATGTCCTACTTGTACGTCGCCAGCGGGTCCTCGAGCTTTGCCCCCAAGGGGAACGCGACCGTCGGGCAGGTCGGCGCCACCAGCACGTCGACGGAGCCCCAGGCGGCCTGGAAGTCGCGGCTGATGAGGGTGCGGACCTTCTGCGCCTGCCCGTAGTAGGCGTCGTAGTAGCCGCTCGACAGGGCGTAGGTGCCGAGGATGATGCGACGCTTCACCTCCGCCCCGAAGCCGGCGGCACGCGTGCGAGCCATCACCTCCTCGAGCGAGGCGAGGCCGTCGTCACCCACCCGCAGGCCGTAGCGCACGGAGTCGAACCGCGCCAGGTTCGACGACGCTTCCGACGGCGCGATCAGGTAGTACGCCGCAAGCGCATAGCCGAAGTGCGGGCAGCTGACCTCGCTTACGACCGCACCCAGCGACTGCAGCAGCGACACTGCCTCCTCGAAGCGCGCGGTCACACCGGGTTCGTAGCCCTCGCCCTTCAGCTCCTTCACGACACCGACCCGCCGGCCGCGCACGTCCCTGGACCGCGCTGCCTCGACGACCGGCGGGACCGGCGCATCGATGGACGTCGAGTCGCAGGGGTCGTAGCCCGCGATGACCTCGTGCAGCAGGGCGGCGTCGAGGACGGTGCGGGCGCACGGCCCCGCCTGGTCCAGCGATGAGGAGAACGCGACCAGGCCGTAGCGCGAGACCGCGCCGTACGTCGGCTTCACCCCGACCGTCCCGGTCACCGAAGCGGGCTGCCGGATCGAGCCACCGGTGTCGGTGCCGATGGCCAGCGGTGCCTGGTACGACGCGATCGCCGCTGACGACCCACCGCCGCTCCCGCCGGGGATGCGCGACAGGTCCCAGGGGTTGCGTGTAGGGCCGTAGGCGCTGTGCTCCGTGGAGGAGCCCATCGCGAACTCGTCCATGTTGGTCTTGCCCAGGATGACGATGCCGGCGGCCTTCAGCCGGGCTGTCACGGTCGCGTCGTACGGCGGTCGCCAGCCCTCGAGGATCTTCGACCCGCAGGTCGTGGGAACACCCTCCATGGTCATGACGTCCTTGAGCGCCAGCGGTACGCCGGCCAGCGGTCCGGTGAGCTCGCCGGCGTCGACGCGCTTGGCCTGGGCCAGGGCGCCGTCGGCGTCCACGTGCAGGAAGGCGTGCACGCGGTCGTCGACAGCGGCGATCCGGTCGAGGTGTGCCTGGGTGACCTCGACGGCACTGACCGCACCGCTCGTGATCGCCTCGCGCGTCTCGACGGCGCTGAGCCGGGTGAGGTCCGTCATGCCTCGTCCATGAGGATCTGCGGGACGCGGAAGCGGCCGTCCTCCGCGGCGGGCGCGGCGGCGAGCACCTTCTCGCGGGGGAGCGACGGCACCACGACGTCGGGGCGCATCACGTTCTCGAGCGGCACCGCGTGGGTGGTCGGCGGGACGTCGGCGGCATCGGTCACCTCGGAGATCTGGGCGACGGCCCCCAGGATCACGTCCAGCTGGCCCGCCAGCCGGTCGAGCTCGCTGTCGTCCAACGCGAGGCGTGCCAGCCGCGCGAGGTGCGCGACCTCGTCACGCGTGATCTCCGACATCAGTGGGGTCCCTTTCTGAGGCGTCCGCCCGCCCGCAGCGTGCGGCTGTCCACCTGAGCGGACGCAACGGGGAGTCTAGGAGAGCGGCACGAGGCGATTTGACCGCCGCGTCGTCGACGCGAAACACACCCGCAATCGCGCTCGGGCACCATGGAGCCATGGCCTACCTGCTGCGCGTCGTGCTCCCCGACCGCCCCGGCATGCTCGGCGCCGTCGCCACCGCCCTCGGTCAGGCGGGCGCCGACATCGTCTCGCTCGACGTCGTCGAGCGCGGGCCGGACGGGGCGGTCGACGACCTGCTGGTGCAGTTGCCCGCCGGCGGCCTCGCGGACGTGCTGATCACCTCCGCCCAGTCGGTGCCGGGCGTGGTCGTCGAGTCGCTGCGGCCGTACCTGGGTGCCGACGACCTGCACCGCGACCTCGAGCTCGTCGACGAGCTCGCCGCGTCCCCCTCTCAGGCGATGCAGCTGCTCGTGGACCTGGCCCCCGGCGTCTTCCGGGCCGGCTGGGCGCTGCTCATCGGTGCCGGTGGCGAGCTGGCCTCGAGCGCCGGAGCACCTTCCGTCGAGGGCGTCGCACTGCCGTGGCTGCCGCTCTCGAGCGCCCGCCGGATGGACTCCCGCGAGCAGTGGGTTCCCGAGCGCTGGGACACCCTCGGCACCGAGCTGGTGGCCGCTCCGGTCGGCGGACCGGACACCGTCGTGCTCGTCGGCCGGCCCGGCGGCCCGCGGTTCCGCGCCTCGGAGGTGCTGCGTCTCGCGCACCTCGCCGGCATCGCCGCGACGGTGACCGCGAGCGCCGTTACCGTCGGCTGACATCCCGGACCCGGGTCCTCGGCGTGACGGCTTGCCTTGCCGTGCCCGACGACTAGGTTCGGAGAGGTGCTGCTGCAGGGCCTGGTCCACGCCGCGGCCGGCCTGCTGCTGCTCGCCGGCCTGCAGAAGGTCGCCGACCCGCGCCCCCTCGTCCGGGCCGCCCGCTCGGTCGGCCTGCGCGTACCCGCGAGCGCTGTGCGAGCCGTGGCGGCGTGCGAGGTGCTCGTCGGTCTCGCGACGTTGCTCGTCGGCTCACGCGCGGCGGCCCTCGCGGTCGCGGCGTCCTACGCGGTCTTCACAGCGTTCGTGCTGCTGGCCCGCGCCCGAGGTGGGGTGCTGGCCAGCTGCGGCTGCTTCGGAAGGACAGACCTCCCGCCGACCCGGACGCACGCCGCCGTCACGGCCGTGCTCGCCCTCGCCGCGACGACGGGTACGCCGGGAGCACTGCCGCTCGACCCCGCGGTGCTGGTCACGACAGCGGCCGTGGCCGCCTGCGGCTACCTCGTCCTCGCCGTCCTGCCGTTGCTCCCGGTCCGATGACGGCCGTCGTCGTCGCCCTCGGCTGCGCCGTCCTGCTGCTCGCCGTCCTCGTCGCCGGGCTGCTCCGCAGCCATGCCGAGATCCTCAAGGCGCTGCACGAGCTCGGTGCCGGTCTCGACCTGGACGGAGCCAAGCCCGAGGCCGTGCCGGTCACCGTCGAGGGCGTCACTGCGCCCCGCGCGACAGGCGCCCTCAGCGTCCCTGACAGCGTGAGCGGCGAGACCGTCGACGGCGACGTGCTCGGCCTGTCCCTGCTGGGCCAGGACACGCTGGTGGCCTTCCTGTCCAGCGGATGCACCACCTGCCAGGTGTTCTGGCAGGCCTTCCGTAGCAGCCCTGAGCTGCCGGTGGGGGCCCGGCTCGTCGTCGTGACGAAGGGCCCCGACGAGGAGAGCCCGTCGGCCGTGCGGGAGCGGCAGCCGACCGACGTACCGGTCCTGATGTCGAGTGAGACCTGGGAGGCGTTCGGGGTACCGGGGTCGCCGTACTTCGCCTACGTCGACGCGGGCGGGCGGCTGGTCGGCGAGGGCTCCGGCGCCTCGTGGCCGCAGGTCCTGGAGCTGATGCGCCAGGCCCAGGCCGACCGGCGGAGCGGCGCCGCATGAGGCTCGCCGCGGACCTCGACCTCAGCCTGCCTGCGGGCTGGCAGGCCGCGGCCCGCCGCCAGCCCGAGACCACCCGTGGGCGGCCGGGGAACCTGCTGGTGCACGCGGCAACGGTGCCGCTCCCCCGCGAGCGCGGCGACTTCGGCTCCGACGTGGCTGCGCACCTGGGGCCGGAGGACGTCTTCGTCAGCCTCTTCGAGTACGACCGGGAGTCGGTGGGCACGGCCCTGTTCAGCAGCCGCGGCCTGCCCGTCGTACGGCCCGTGGACTTCCAGCTCGGCGCGCTGCAGCGGTCGCGACCCGGGCAGAGCGGGGCGCAGTTCTTCTTCACGGAGGCCGGTCGGGCGTTCTGCCTGTTCGCGATCCTCGGCAGCCACAGCCGGCGGGTGCCCGGTGCCATCCGGGTCAACAGCCTGGTGCGAGGAATGCGCATCCGATGACGGCAACCGCTCATGCCCTGGCCGCGGTCCGCAAGGCCTGCGACG
>JBHEMB010000308.1:0-2827 GCA_046262855.1 Mycobacteriales bacterium
TCTCGTACTCAAGAGGCCGTTGCAGGGCGAGCAGGTAGACCGGTAGCACCATCCACCACGCGAGGTCGACGGGCGCCTCCACGGGGCCGCTGCGGGACGCAGCGAAGGACGTCAGCAGGATCCCGGCTGTCGCGAACACGACAGTGACGCCGTAGACGCCCACTCGGCGCACGGCGCTAGGCCCCCCCGGCATGCTCATCCTTGGCTGTTTCGACCGAAGCTGGAAATTCCTTGAGCCCGCTGATCCGGCCGCAGCACCGTGGCGCCGAGGGCGAGCAGCACGCAAACGGCCAGCAACGACACCGCCCCATCTGGTTCCAGATAGTCGGACAAGGCGCCCGACACTAGTAGCGCGACTCCTTGGGCGACCTGCAGGCCGGTCACGGCCACCCCGTATGCACGCGCCCTGAGCTCCGGAGGACAGGCCTCCATGTACGCGCTGGCGACGATCAGCGAGAGGCAGTTTCCGAGCCCGGCGATGAACCACAGGCCGAACGTCACTTCAAGGTTGTTGACCAGCGGCGTTGCCAGGAGAGGGACGACCGTCAGAAGCGCCAGGCGGCCCAGCAACTCGAGCCGGCGTTGCTGCGGCAGCCGGAGTGCGGACAGCCCACCGAGCACTGTTCCCGCTGGGATGGCTGCGGTGAGCAGTCCTGCCCAGATCGCGCCTCCCCCCAACGACGCAGACATCGGTACTGCTAACCCCTCAGGTCCGATCACCGCTGCGCTCGTGAGCACAGAGAGGGTGAGGTAGCGCGTCAAGACCGGCGACTGGCGTACGAACCGGAACCCCGCTCGGGTGTCGTCCAACAGGCTGCTGCGTGTCGCCTCGGGCTGAGCCGCCTGACGCGGTCGGACGCCTGAGAGCACGAGGCCGGCCGAGACGAGGAACGTCGCCGAGTCGATCGCAAGCGCGCCACGTGCGGAGATCAGGCTCACCAGGGCGCCCCCGAGCACAAAGCCCAGTACCTGGCCTGCCTGAAGCACGACGTTCATCAGCGCGTTTCCGACGCGATAAGCCTCGCCGGCCATGATCTCAGGCTGGATCGCGCTGCGGGCACTGTCGAACGGCGGCGACAGCAGTCCGACCAGGACCAAGACGAGGAAGTACACCCAGACCGGCGGCTGGTAGATCGCCAGAAGCAGGATCGCCGGCGCTCGGGCGAGATCGCATGCCACCATCACCCCTACCCGTGGTCTGCGATCGGAGATGGCCGACAGCACCGGACCACCCAACAGATAGGCGAGGTAGGCCACCGCGTAGGTGGCGGAAGCCGCCAACGCCGAGCCGGTCTGGGTGAAGACGAGGATGGCGACGGCGATGCGGGCGAGCTGGTCCCCCAGGGTGCTCAGCCCTTGGGAGACGAACAGCGCGGCGAACTCGCGGTTGGCGAGGACCGTGCGGTAGCTCACACGCTCGTCGCCGGGCACCGGCAGATCATGCCGCGTGACGGAGGTGGCGGCAGCACACCTACGCCCGGAAACCGCCTCAATGTCCGGTACAGCTTCCCGCCGTACCCTCGTGAGGCCAGCCCCTGTAGTCCAACTGGCAGAGACCGGGGTCTTAAACACCTCGTCAGTGTGGGTTCGACTCCCACCGGGGGCACGAACGGAGTGCGACAGTCGTTCAGGCTGTTGTCAGGCACATCGAGAAGGAGCCCCTGTGGAGTCCAGCAACCCCGTCTTCGGCAACGCGCCAACGCTGAAGCGCTCACCGAGCGTCGCGCAGGTGGAGGAGATCTTCCGCACGCCGCAGCGGCTCACGATGGACGACATCGTCATGAAGACGGCCATGCTCCTCGGAGTCGTCCTCGTCATGGGCACCGTTGCCTGGGTCGCCGACATCGGTCCAGGGCTCGTGTTCGGGGCGGCCATCGCCGGCCTCGTCCTGGCCATGGTCAACATCTTCAAGAAGCAGGTCAGCCCGCCGCTCGTCCTGGCGTACGCCGCGTGCGAAGGCGTCTTCCTGGGCGCGATCAGCCACGCCTACAACGACGTCTACAGCGGCATCGCCGTGCAGGCTGCGGTCGGCACGAGCGTGATCTTCGGGACCGTCCTGGTGCTGTTCAGCAGCGGCAAGCTGCGGGCCACGCCGCGGTTCGTGAAGATGACCATGGGTGCGTTCATCGGCCTGTTCGCGCTGCTGGTGCTGGACCTGCTGGTCAACGCGTTCGACGGCGGCGGCGACGGGTTCGGGCTGCGCAGCGGCGGCGGCATCGCCATCCTGTTCAGCATCGCCTTCATCATCGCCGGGTCGCTCACGTTCGTGCTCGACTTCGACCAGGCGCAGCGCATGGCCAACGCCGGCGTCGACGAGCGGGAGTCCTGGCGGGTGGCGTTCGGTCTGGTCGTCGGCCTGGTCTGGCTCTACCTCGAGGTGCTCCGCCTGCTGAGCTACCTGCGCAACGACTGAGGACGTTGCCGTGCAAGGGTGAGCGGATGCTCACCGTTCGTCGAGCGGCCGTCCTGATGCTGCTCGGTGCGACGGCGTGCACAGGCGCCGGGGCCATGCAGAACGCGAGCAAGACCGCCACGCCGACACCGACCGCCACCCCGGTCCCGACCAGCTCCGCCGCCCCGGTCAAGCTCCAGAAGCTCGGGACCTTCGAGAGCCCTGTCTGGGCGGCACCTGTCCCGGGTGACCCAGCACACCTGTGGCTGGTGGAGAAGGCGGGCCGGATCGTCGAGATCGATCCGTCCGGGGTGAAGACGTCGGTGGTGCTCGACCTGACGAAGGCGGTCAGCAAGGGCAACGAGCAAGGCCTGCTCAGCATGGCGTTCGACCCGCACTACGCCGTGAACAAGCACTTCTACGTCGACTACACCG
>JBHEMB010000309.1:0-3520 GCA_046262855.1 Mycobacteriales bacterium
GCCGCGCCGCGCAGGCCGAGTCCGTTGACCAGGGAGGACAGTGCCGTGGGCAGGTCGTGGCCGCCGGCGAGCAGGCCCGCGACGGCTCCCAGCACGGCGCTCGGCTCGGTGACGACTGGCGTCAGCGGTCCCGGCACGGCCACAGCACTCCTCTCAGGCAGGGTTGCCTGTGAGGTCTTCTTCGGCAGCAACCGGCCCGGACGTGAGGGCTCCGGCCGCCTCTGGCACTAAGGGACCACCCCGGATGACCCACCCGGACGGGTGACAGGGCTCCCACGGGCGGGTGAACCGTCCTCAGCCCTCCAACAGGGCCTGGATGTCCGGCCTGCCGAGCCACTCCGCCCGTACGCCGGGAGGCAGGTCCCCCGCGATCGCGAGCACGGCCGAACGGGCCGCCGCGAGGCTCTTGGAGCTCTCCGCGGGGTCGTCCTCGGCGACGAGGGCGCCCAGCAGCGCACGGGACGGCCAGACGAGCGGCAGGCAGCCCAGCGACTCCGCGAACGTGGCCGAGCGCCGCAGCGTCACCGCTGCCTCCTCCGACCCTTGTGACACCTGGGACAGCCCGAGCAGCAGCAGGCCCTTCGCCACGTGCCGCGGGGCCCGGCTGTTCTCTGCCCGCTGGACGGCTTCGGCGGCGTGCGCCTCTGCGTCCTCCGCCCGGCCCTCGAGCATCGCCACTTCCGCGCGGGCCCAGCCGAGCCGTACCCGCTGCCGCCACCACTCGTCGCTCTGGCCCGGCAGCGCCGCCTCGGCCTGGGCCAGCCGCGCCACCGCCTCGTCGGACTCGTCGAGCCCGACGGCGTCGGAGGCCAGTCCGAGCAGCGCGTCGAACGCCGCCTCCCCGGTGCCCTCGGTCAGGTCGAGCGCCTGCAGGTCGGACTCCCGGGCGATCGCGTGCCGGCCCAGCTGGCGCTGGATGCTCGCGATGGTCGAGGACGCGAACGCGGCGAACAGCCGGGACTCGGGCCCGGCGCCCGCACCGCCGCCGGCCTCGATGAGCGGCGCAAGGACCGTGAGGGCGCCGCCGTAGCGGCCTCCTGCGCCGAGGGCGACGCCGAGCAGCCAGGCAGCGGCGGACATCTCGGCGTCGAGCCCGTTCGCCTGGGCCAGCACGACGGCCTGCTCGAGGGCACCGACGGCCGCAGCCGGCTTGCCGTGGAAGGCCGCATGCTCGCCGCTGGCGAGCAGCGTCGGGAGATCAGTCGTCGTCACGTGCACGACGCTATCTGCTGATCCGGCCGTGCTCACTCGTGCTCAATGCGGTGTGCACAGCCGTCGAGACATATGGGGTGATTCGGTACGATGGTGTGGCCTGCGTCACCGACGCCGGACACCGGTCGTTACCAGCGACAACGCCCGACGGTCACGCTTGCCACCTTCCAGGAGCTCACGCGGTGCCGCAGCACGCCTTCCCCTTCCGCCTCGCCGCTGCCCTCGTCACGTGCGTCGCGGCGGTGTCCGGCTGCCAGAGCGGCGGCGGGCAACGGGCGGCCACGGTCAGCGCCCAGGATGCCCAGCCGGTCGTGGAGGCGCCGCAGCAGTCCTCGCCGGCGACGTTGCCGGCGCTCCGCGCGCCGCGACTGCGTCCGGACGTGCTCGTCACGGCTACCAAGCCGATGTCGGCGAAGGAGGTTCACGCCGTCGCCATCCTCGCCCCCGGCTCGGTCGTGTTCGCCACGGGAGCCGTGCGGGTGAACGGCAAGGCAGTGCACGTGGCGAGCGTCTCGCCGGTGAACTTCCGCCGGTTCGCCGCGAAGGGCACCGCCGAGTCGACGCCGGTCTGGCAGGCCGTCGCTGACGGCGGCGTCATCGCCTCGCACGCCGCAGCGAAGACGCTGCACCTCACCCTTGGCAAGGACGTCCGGGTCGGCGGCAAGCAGTGGCTCACGCTCCGCCTCGGGGCGCTCGCGACGACCGGCATCCCCGACACCGACCTGGTGGTGGACTCCGCGACCGGCGCCAGGCTGGGTCTGAAGGGCGCTACCGCCGTCCTGCTCAACGCCGGCACTGCGGACCCTGTCTCGCTGGCCTCCCGCGTCCGTCGCGTGACCGGTGCCGGGGCGCACGTCGACCTGCTCACAGCTCCCGCCGCCAACCCGGTCGCCTTCCTGACGGGGAGCCGGGCGGCCCGGGCCTTCGGTGCCTTCTCCTACCGGTACTTCCCCGACGGCACCATCCAGCCCGACGAGGCCTGGGTGCGCGCGAACATCGTCACCGCGACGGTCCCCATCCTGGGCAGCGTCACCTGCCACCGGCTGATGATCCCCCAGCTGCGCGCGGCTCTGCAGGACGTGAAGGACGCGGGCCTCGCCTCGACCATCCACTCCTACGACGGCTGCTACGTCCCCCGGTTCATCGAGCGGAACCCGGCGCACGCCATCTCCCTGCACACCTGGGGCATCGCAATCGACCTCGACGCCTCGACGAACGGCCGCGGCTCCAAGGGCACCATGGACCCCCGCGTCGTCCAGATCTTCAAGCGGTGGGGCTTCCGCTGGGGCGGGGACTGGACCTACAGCGACCCGATGCACTTCGAGATCGGCGCACTCCTCAACGGCTAGCCCCGGCTGACCGTCATCGCCGCCGAGCTGCGGTCCACCGGCTGAGCCGCGGCACCGGTCCGCACGCACGCGAAAGGGGCCCCTCGTGGTGAGGGGCCCCTTTCCGTCGTACTAGTGGCTGTGGCCGTGGCCGCCGTGACCGTGACCGCCGTTGTCGTGCTGCTCCTCGGGGATGTCCGCCACGAGCGTCTCGGTCGTGAGCAGCATGCTCGCGATGGAGGCGGCGTTGCGGACCGCGGAGCGGGTGACCTTGACGGGGTCGACGATGCCGGCCTTGACGAGGTCGACGTACTCACCCGTCGCGGCGTTCAGGCCCTCGGTCAGACCGCCCTCACGGATCCGGTTGACGGCGACGCGACCCTCGAGGCCGGCGTTCTGGGCGATCCAGCGGGCCGGCTCGTCGAGCGCGGTGCGCACGATCATGACGCCGGTCTTCTCGTCGCCCGTCAGGCCCAGGTCGTCGGCGAGCGCCGCGGCGGCGTGCACGAGTGCCGCGCCACCACCGGGGACGATGCCCTCCTCGACCGCTGCGCGGGTCGCGGAGATGGCGTCCTCGAGCCGGTGCTTGCGCTCCTTGAGCTCGACCTCGGTGTGGGCACCGACCTTGATGACGCCCACGCCACCGGCGAGCTTGGCGAGCCGCTCCTGGAGCTTCTCCTTGTCCCAGTCGGAGTCGCTGTTCTCGATCTCCTGCTTGATCTGGGCGACCCGGCCCTGGACGTCCTCCTTGGTGCCACCGCCCTCGACGATCGTGGTGTTGTCCTTGGTGATCGTCACCGTGCGGGCGGAGCCGAGCACCTCGAGGCCGACCTGGTCGAGCTTGAGGCCGACCTCGGCACTGACGACCTGCGCACCGGTCAGGATGGCCATGTCCTGCAGCATCGCCTTGCGACGGTCACCGAAGCCGGGCGCCTTCACGGCCGCGACCTTGACGGTCTTGCGGATGCTGTTGACCACCA
>JBHEMB010000310.1:0-7064 GCA_046262855.1 Mycobacteriales bacterium
CAGCTTCGGTGTGTACGACAACTGCGCCGCGCCCCTCTTCGCACAGCACCCCGGCGTGGCTGACGTCTCCTACGCGATCAGCAGTGAGCGTGGGGCCGTGAAGAACAACTTCTCCGTGCAGCTGCAGTCGGGCGGGGCACAGGCTGGGCCGGCGCTCGCCTTCAAGCAGAAGTTCCCCGGGATCGAGAAGAAGCTCGGCGCCCTCATCACGGACGTGGCCGCCTCCCGGTCGGCCTGGGCGAACCTGAGGTCGATGTACGTGCAGGAGGGCTTCGACATCGTCTACGAGCAGTTCGTCGCCCCCACGGAGGTCGACTACACGCGCTACGTGATCGGCATGCGGCAGGCGGGCGTCGACATGGTCGTGCTGACGAACGACGTGTCGGGCGGGGCGAAGTTCATCAGCACGGCGCAGCAACAAGGGTTCGTGCCGCACGTCATCACGACACGCGCGGTCTTCTACGACCCGGCGTTCAAAGACCTCGTCCAGGGCTCGCCGACCAACGTCTACTCGGAGCTCGGGTCGGCCCTCTACTTCAACGCCGACGAGCGCGACATCCCTGGGGTCGCGCTCTACCAGAAGTGGATGGACAGGAGCGCACCTGACCAGGCGGAGGACTCGTTCTCGGTGTTCGGCTGGTGCCAGGCCAAGCTGTTCGTCGACGCTCTGCTGAAGGCCGGCCCGAGGGCGACCCGGCCGAGCCTCCTGACCGCCCTGCGCAGCATCCACTCGGTCGACACCGGCGCCCTGCTCCCCAGCGGCGACCCCGCGCTGAAGAAGCCGACTCCCTGCTTCATCATCGCCCACTTCGAGGCCGGCGCCTGGCGCCGATGGAACAGCCCGGCCAAGGGCTTCGACTGCGGCAAGCCGTTCGACTACCGGAAGTGATCCGGTGACGACGTTCTTCGCGCTGACGGTCCTCGGGCTCGTCTTCGGTTGCGTCTACGCGCTCACGGCCACCGGCATCGTCGTCACGTACACCACCTCGGGCGTCTTCAACTTCGCGCACGGCGCGACCGGCATGCTCGCCGCCTTCGCCTACTGGCAGCTGACGGTCGGCTGGGGGCTTCCGGCCGTCGTCGGGATGGTCGTGGTGCTGCTTTTCCTCGGGCCGCTGTTCGGCGCGGTGATCGAGTACGTCCTCATCAGGCCGCTCTACCGCCGTTCCGCGGAGGCGCCGCTCGTCGCCACCCTCGGACTGCTGCTCATCCTCATCGGCGTCAGCTTCGCGATCTGGGACCCGGGCACGACGCGACGGCTTCCCCTGCTGTTCAACGGAAAGCAGGTCGACCTCGGGGCCATCTTCGTCAGCTACCACCAGCTCACCGTTGTCGTCGTGACCATCGTCGTCGGCATTGCGCTGCGGCTGCTGTTCACCCGGACGCAGCTCGGCATCGCGATGCGCGCCGTCGTCGACGACCGCGACCTCGCGGCTGTCTACGGGGCGAAGCCGGAGCGAGTGGCCCAGGCATCCTGGGCGCTGGGCTCGTCGCTCGCCGCACTCTCCGGGGTGCTGCTCGCACCGCTCGTGGACCTGCAGGTCTACACGATGACGCTGCTCATCATCAACGCGTTCGCCGCTGCCCTCGCGGGCCGGCTGCAGAGCATCCCTCGCACGGTCATCGCGGCGATCGTCATCCAGCTGGGTGTCGTGTACGCCGGGCAGTACCTGCCTGCGGGGGACCGGTTGCAGCGGCTGCAGCCGAGCCTGCCGATGATCGCACTGTTCGTGATCGTCGTGCTCACCCGTCTGGACCGCATCGTCATCTCTGGCGTCCGCTCCTCGCGCTCGCCTCGGCTGCCTGGCGCGCGCGAGGCGACCGGATGGGCGGTCGCGTTCGTCGCCGGTGTCGCGATCGCGGCGCCTTTGCTCGGCGGAAGCACCGTCAGCCACGTCAACTAGGCGCTCGCCTCGGCGGTCATCCTGCTGTCCCTCGTCCTCGTCGTCGGCTACGGCGGTCAGGTCTCGTTGTCCCAGCTGACCTTCGCCGGCCTCAGTGCCTGGACGATGGGCGAGGTCGGTCACGGGTTGCTGGGCGTGCTCGCCGGAGTCGCCGTGGCCACCATCTTTGGGCTGCTCGTGGCGTTGCCCACGGTCAAGCTGCGCGGTCTCTACCTCGCGCTCGCGACCCTCGCGTTCGCCCAGGCCATGGACGGCTCGTTCTTCAACCGCGCCTTCGGCACCAACGACTCCGTGGCCATCCCGCGCGTCTCGCTGCCGGTTGTCGACGTCACGTCCGACCGCGGCTTCCTCGTGCTCTCGGCTGTGGTGTTCGCTGCGGCCGCCCTCGGACTGCTCGCGACCCGACGCAGCAAGTATGGCCGGCGACTGGCAGCTCTGAACGACTCGACGGCAGCGTGCTCGACCCTGGGGATCGACGTGACGCGGCACAAGCTCGCGGTCTTCGGTGCCTCCGCGGCACTGGCTGGCGTCGGGGGCGTGCTCTACGCCGGGTCACACGTGGCAGTCGGGTCCATCGACTTCAACCTGTTCAACAGCATGACGCTGCTGCTCCTGCTCCTGATCGGAGAGCGCACGATGGTCAGCAGCGCGCTGTTCTCGGCGCTGCTGTTCTCGGTCGCGCTGCCGGCCCTGACGACCGCGCTGAAGGACGCCGGTTTCTCGGGCTACGCCGCTGTCAGCTTCCTCGTCACGGGGGTGCTGGTGCTGCGGGTCGCGCGCGATCCCCGCGGCGTGATGGGTCAGCTGGCCGACTTGACGCGCGACCTCGTGAGAGCCCGCCCGATGCGGCTGCCGCTCGCCCCGGAGGTAAGCGCGCGATGACCGAGACGCTCGCGGTCGACGGCGTGACGGTGCGCTTCGGTGGCATCACCGCGGTCAACGACGTGTCGTTCGTCGTACCCCCTGCCCAGGTCACAGGACTCATCGGACCGAACGGCGCCGGCAAGACCACCACCTTCAACGTCATCACCGGCCTGCAAACCGCCACCGCCGGTGCCGTCCGGCTCGGTGACCGCGAGCTCACCGGCCTGGCTCCCTTCAAACGGGCCCGACTCGGGCTGGCCAGGACCTTCCAGCGGCTCGAGGTCTTCGGGAGCCTCACCGCTCGGGACAACGTGCGGGTCGCCACGGAGCACCACCGCGACCTGACGGGTGACGCACCAGATCCGGACGAGCTCCTCGAACGGGTGGGAGCGGCGCATGTCGCGCACGAGCAGGCGGACGCGCTGCCGACCGGGCTCGCGCGGTTGGTCGAGCTGGCGCGTGCCCTCGCGACCAGTCCTTCGGTGCTGCTGCTCGATGAGCCCGGCAGCGGTCTCGGCCTCGCCGAGAGCGACCAGCTCGGGGATCTGCTGCTCGACCTGGCCGCGGGGGGAA
The DNA here is from genome assembly GCA_046262855.1 of Mycobacteriales bacterium. GTDB lineage: Bacteria > Actinomycetota > Actinomycetes > Mycobacteriales > SCTD01 > RYN-111. Next base: position 3,342 of record JBHEMB010000310.1, read on the forward strand.
TGGCGGTGCTGCTGGTCGAGCACGACGTCGAGCTCGTCATGCGGGTGTGCACCTCGATCACGGTGCTCGACTTCGGCACCGTCATCGCCCATGGCGCCCCCGGCGAGGTGCAGCGCGACCCGCGGGTCCAGGCCGCCTACCTGGGGGCGGAGGTCGCATGAGCGCAGCGCTGGAGCTCATCGACGTTCGTGCCGGCTACGGCCGCATCGAGGTGCTGCACGGCGTCGACCTGCACGTCCCGCACGGCAAGGTGACGGCCCTGCTCGGGCCCAACGGCGCCGGCAAGACCACGGTGCTGCGGACCGTCGGGGGAGCGCTCGCGCCGACCAGCGGGTGCGTCCACCTCGACGGCGTCCACGTCAACGGAGCCTCGCCCTCGGACCTCGCCCGCGCCGGCCTGTGCCACATCCCCGAAGGCCGCGGCATCTTCCCGAACCTCACCGTCACTGAGAACCTGCGCATGACCGTGTACGGCGGAGACCGGTCGCTGCAGGAGGTGCTCGACTCCGCGTTCAACCGCTTCCCCCGGCTCGGTGAGCGCCGCACCCAGGTCGCCGGGACCCTGTCGGGCGGCGAGCAGCAGATGCTCGCCATGGCACGCTGCCTCACCGGTCAGCCCGGCCTGCTGCTGCTCGACGAGATCTCGATGGGTCTCGCGCCGATGGTGGTGCGGGAGCTCTACGAGCTCGTCGCCCAGCTGGCCGCCGACGGCATCACGATCCTCGTGGTCGAGCAGTTCGCCCGGATCGCCCTGGCCGTGGCGGACTTCGCGGCGGTGATGTCGGCCGGTGTCATCGTCACGATCGGCGAGCCCGGTGACGTTGCGGCGGCGGTCGAGGATGCGTACTTCGGAGGTGCCGCATGAGGCGGGGCCGGATGACGTCGGCTGTTGGCATGCTCCTCATGGCGCTGGCCCTGCCGGTCCTCCCCCTCACCGCGGCCGGTGCCGCCGGCGATCCAGGATCAGGCTTCGGGTCGGTGTCGCTGCACGCCGTGGCGCACGGCCAGGAGTTCCTGTTCCGCTCCGAGATCCCGGCGCAGCTGTCCGTCCCCTACGCGGCCTCGAACCTGCAGCTCGGTGAGGGTGTCGCGCTCGCGACGGTCGCGTGGCCCGGCGACACCGCCGCGGCTCTGGGCACGACCGCGGTGCTGCTGGGCGGCCCGGACCAGCTGCGGGTGCTCAACGATCCCGCCGTCGCCTCCGCCCGCAGCGGCACCGGCGACGCCGACGTGACGAACACCGCCGTTCCTGGGACGACCATGCACGCGACCGCGACGAAGCGACGGGCCACCGCGCTCGCCGCCGCCGACGGGAGCTCGGCAGCGGCCACAACGGCCGGCAGCTCGAGCTCGCAGTCCGCGGTCGAGCTGACAGGGGAGACGCTCGCCCGTGGCATCGCGACGAGCACCGTGCGGGACGTGACCGTGGGGGTCGTCCACGTCGATGCCGTGACCAGCACGACGACCGGCATGACGGACGGGTTGCGCGCGAGCGCGAACGGCTCGACCACGGTCACGGGGCTCACTGTCGGCGGCGTCCCCGTGACGGTCGACGAGCACGGGGTGTCGGTGGCCGGCGCCGGTGTCGTACCGCCCGGTGCCGCCGACGCAGTCACGAGTGCACTGCAACGGGCGCAGATCACGCTCGCGCTCACGAAACCGGTGAAGGCGGTCGCGGGCGGTCGCGTGGAGTACTCCACGGGTGCGCTCGTCGCCACCACGCCGCTCGGCACGCTCACCCTCGGAGGCGCACAGCTCGTCCTCAGCGCCACCCGGGACGACGACACGGGTCCTGTCGTGCCGCTGCCGACCTCCACCCCGGGCGGGACGACGACGCTGCCCGGTGACCAGCCACCGGTCGAGGTGCAGCCCGGTGGCAGCGGCCAGCCTCCCGCCGTACCCGCTCCGACCGCGCTGCCCCAGTCGGACGGACCGCTGGCAGCCGTCCCCCTTTCGCTGCGCACGGGCTACGGGTGGGCCTGGGTCGCGGCCGGGCTGCTGCTGACGTTCCTCGCGGCGTCCGGGTTGCTCGCGCTCAACCGTCGCTGGCTCGCCCCCGACCTCAGTGGCTGCCCGCTCGAAAGGAGACTCCCGTGACTGCGCCCAGGTTCCGCGACCGGTTGGCGGGGCTGTCGACGGGGTCTGCCCGGCGCCCGCTGCCCGTCCTCATCGGCAGCGTGCTGGCCCCGTTGGGCCTGGTGCTCATCGGCCTCGGGTGGCTCGGTGCCTCCCGGACGCCGCTCGTGCAGGAGCAGCTGCCGTACTTGATCAGCGGCGGCCTGCTCGGCCTCGCGCTCGTCGTGCTGGGCGGCTTCCTCTACTTCGCCCACTGGCAGACCGAGGTGCTGCGCGAGGTGCGGGCGCAGACCGCCGAGATCACCGCCGCCCTGCGCGCCGGGGCGGCCCCGTTGCCGTACGCCGGTGCGCTCGTCACGACAGGCGCGGGCACCCTCGCCCACCGTCCCGACTGCCCGGTCGTCCGCGGCCGCGCCGACCTCTCCCCGGCTGGCCCGGAGCTGGCGCCCTGCAGCATCTGCGAACCCGTCTTGACGGGAGTCTAGACAAGTGTCCAATGGTCTTCTAGGTTGCCCGGCATGACCCTCGACGGCCTGGAACGCGCCGGGCTCGCTCTGCTGGGTCGTGAGTGGATGCTGCACGGCCATCTGCAGGACCGCGTCGCGATGGCGCTGGTCCTCGAGGTCGCGGACCGCGAGACGATGCAGGACGTCGCCATCGAGGAGTGGATGGCCGCGTCGCCGGTCTACTCCCGCCGGATGCAGCGTGCGATGCGGTTCGTCGGCACGGGCGTCGAGACCATCTTCAAGAACCTGCAGCTCGACATCGGGGCACCGCACCAGTTCCTCGACTTCCGCTTCCGCCTCGACGACGCGGACCACGGAGAGTTCTGGCTGGCGCACTGCGGTGCCCTCATGGACGTCGAGCCGATGGGGGAGCAGTTCGTCCACGGGATGTGCCACACGATCGAGGACCCGACGTTCGACGCCACGGCCGGCGCGACCAACCCGCTCGCCCAGGTCCGACCGATCCATCGGCCCCCTCGCGTCCCCGCCGACCGGGTCCCGCACTGCGCGTGGCGGGTGGATGTCGTCGCCGGCGGTTCAGACGTGCAGCCCACCGAGCTGGAGGGTGTGGTGTCGCTGTCTGCGGCGGCTCAGCTCCCCCTTCCCTCGTACGACGGTGCCGGCCCTGGTTGGCACGACTACTCCGGTCCGTTCGACCCCGACTTCTGCCTCGAGGACCTCTCGCTGTCGGGGCTGCGGGTCGTGCTCGACGAGCTCGCCCTGCAGAGCCACTTGCTGCTGCGCTCCTTGCTGCTCGCGGTCGAGAGGCGCTTCGGCGCCGAGCGGCGTGCTGAGTGGATGCCTCGCATCGTGCGCGGGTGGTGCGGCCTGACGTCCCAGCGCATCCGGGACGCCTTCGCGCTGCCCGAGACGCTCGAGGGTGCCCGCACGCTGCTGGCGTTGCACCCGATGCTGCATCCCTTCGCCTACACGGGCTTTCGCCTCGACGGTGACCGCGTCGTCCTCGGGCCGGTGCTCGACGACGACGGCAGCACCTGGCTCGGCTCCCCGGAGGTCCTCGAGCCCGTCCTGCAGGCAGCCTTCCCGTCGGCCCGGCTCTCCGAGGACCTCGTGCTCTCCGTGGGCTCGGCCCCCGCGCAGCTCCCGCCCGAGCTCTTCATCGCTCAGATCAGCACAGGCG
>JBHEMB010000311.1:0-4625 GCA_046262855.1 Mycobacteriales bacterium
CCATCAGTGTGCGCGCGCGAAAGTTCGCCTGCGCGGCGGACCAGGAGTTGCGGCGCAGCACGTTCGGTCGAGGCAGCAGGCAGGCGAGCAGGCTTCGGCTGATCTGCAGCACCGACGCGGCGGCGAGGGGCAGTGCGCGCAGTGTGCCAAGGCGCTTGCGGGTCAGCCGGTAGGCGTTCGCGATCATCAGCGCATTGGCCCGGTCGGGCTCGGAGGTTCCGAGACCCCATGCCTGGGCATCGGTGACGACGACGACGCGCCAACCGTCATCCCGAGCCCGCAGGCAGAAGTCGACGTCCTCGACGTAGGAGCCGAAGCTCTCGTCGAAGCCCCCGATGTCGTGGGCGCAGTCCTGCCGGATCAGCAAGCAGCTGCCGGAGGCCCAGTCACGTTCTACGACCCCACGCGCGCCGTCCAGTGGCAGCTGGTGAGCGCGTCTCCCGGTCCAGCGACCACCTGACGATCCGAACGGGGAGGTCAGCGCTGGTGCCGCGATGCCGATCGTCGGGTCAGCGACAGCGACGTCGAGCAGGCGTCGTAGCGTTTCTGGCCTGACGTGCAGGTCATGGCTTGCTATCACGCAGAACGACGCCCCCGCGCAGTCTTCGAGGGCCTGGTTGGCGGCGCCGGTGTAGCCGCGGTTGCTCGGCATGGTCAGCACCCGTACCGAGTCAGGCAGCGTTTCGGCCACCCGGGACCCATCGGGGCTTCCGTTGTCCACGACGGTGATGGCCAGTCGGACGCCGGCACTCGCTTGCAGGCTCTGGACCGCCTGACAGCACCACTGCGGACGTCCCCAGTGGATCAGGTACACGTGCAGGAGGTCATCAGTCATGCGACGCCTCCCGGCTTGGCGTCCGGGACATCGCTTGGATGCCGCTGCGGGCAGCGAAGCGCAGCACCTCCCGCAGCAGCGCGGGTTGCGCGACGAGCAGAACCGTGAAGAATGCCACCGCTGACAGGCCTGCCGAGCTGCCCGCCGCGAAGGCGGTGTTGCCCAGCATCCCCACAAGGGCCATCCCGAGCGAGGTGCCGACAATGGCTGCGACGGCTGGGGCGAGGAGCAGGCGCGCGAACCCGACCGGCACGAGCTGCTGGACCGCGCGCGCCAGCAGGGCGGACTCCACGAGGCAGGCGGCGAACCAGCCGATCCCCACGCCGGCGACACCGGCGACGGGCAACGTCGCGAAGGCCACCGCAAGCCAGACAACGCTCTGCACGGCCACCGCCCGCAAGACACTCTGCGCGTCCTGGACCGCGGTCAGGTATCCCGACGCAGCGACCGAGACAGGACCGCTGATGATCAAGCCTGCACATGCCCAGGGAATCACCTCTGCGGCAGCCGACCAGGTAGCGCCGAAGACCACCGGCACCAACGCCTGCGAAGAGGCCGCAAGCGGGCACAACACGCAGCAGGTGAGGACCGCCCCGTAGGACGTCATTCTGGACAGGATCAAGCGCATGTCCGCTCGAGCAGCGACCAGCCGCGACATGGTGGCGAAGGAGACCCGCCAGAGCGCGTCGAAGAGCAGGAACGGCACGCTCATGATGCGGAACGCGAGGCTCCACAGCCCGAGCACGCTGATCCCGACGATGGCAGCTGTACCGATGTTCACGGCGAGGTCCCGCAGCATGTTCGTCAGCGCGATGCCTTGCAGGCGCATGCCGAAGGCGAGCAGCTCACGGATGCGTTCCCAGGACGGCCGCGGACGCATCCGCGATCCCCGGCAAAGCCCGAGCAGCGTCGCCGTCCCCACGACGACGCGGATGGGGTAGGCCGTCGCCAGCCCCCAGACGCCGGCACCAGCCAGCACCGTCGCGATCGCCCAGCCGTAGAAGACCACCGTCTCCACCAGCTCAGTGACCACGATGGGGCCGTAGCGCAACGAGCGCTCGAGCAACACCGTTCCGGGTACCCGGAAGGCCTGCACTGGCAGGGCGACCATCATGAGCGCCGTGACCCGCCCGGCAAACCCGAGCGGGTAGGTCACCGCGACGACCACTGCACCCAGGCCGCACAAGGCAACCAGCTGCGCGAACAGCACAGCCTGCAGATCCCTGCGCTCCGGCTCGCGCGCGTCCCGGATCAGACCGGCGCCAAGCCCCCCGTCGGCGATCGTCGTGCTGAACGTCAGCAGGGCACCACCGAGAGCGACCGCTCCGAAGTCTCGAGGCGCGAGCAGTCGCACGAGGACCAAGCTGGCGAGCAGTCCCAGCACGCGGATCGCCGCGCCTCGCGCAAGCAGCGCCAGAGTTCCCGTCACGGCCCGGCGACGGATCTCCACCTGGCTCAGCTCAGAGCCGGTTCCTCCGGGAACGGCGAACCCACCACCCATGGTCTCGGCGTCCACTGCCCGCCTCATATGCACACGGTCCGGTAACGCAACCCGCCCAGCACTCGTCCCATCCTCGTGGAGACGACACCGACCCAGACCATCCGATCCTCACGGCTCAGCAGGTACGGCAGGCGCCCCACAACCCAGGCGAGGGACATGGCGATCTCGTGTGTCGACGGCCTGGAAGCACCTCGTGCGCGATGCTCCGACAACACCCGCGCGTCCATCAGGCCGTAGCGGTACCGCTGCCGCGCCAGGTCCCGAAGCCGCGCACGCTGCCTGTGCCGCACGACCGCCTCACCGGTGAAGACCAGCTGCCAGCCGGCCAGCTGCGCGCGCCAGGACAGCTCCACGTCCTCGCCGCCACCCACGTAGGCCTCGGACCAACCGCCCAGCGCGTCCAGGACCTCTCGTCGGATCCCCATGTTGCTCGACGGTGCGAAGGGCAAGAACCCCAAGGCCGTGTCCAGTTGCACCGGGTCGGGCCGTTGCCGGCGGGGCAGCCGACCGTCGGAGAACACCGTCCGCAGCCACCCGCCGACGAGGTCCCCTCGGGGGGCCGCGTCGACCAACGCACCGAGCCAGCCAGGCTCGACCACGTCGTCTGCGTCGCAGAAGACCAGGAAGTCCCCACGCGCTAAGGCCGCACCCCGATTGCGCGCGTAACCTGCCCCCAGCCTGTCGTCGGCATGGACGACCCGCAGCTCTCGGAATCGGTGCGCGAAGCTCTCAGCGACCTTGGTCGTCCCCCCCCCGTCGGTGGAGGCGTTGTCAACGACGACGACCTCCCAAGGACGGGCACAGTCCTGCGAGGCCAGCGCATCGAGCTGTTCAGCGAGAAAATCCGTGGCATTGCGCGCCGGCACCACCACCGAGACGAAAGAGGGCGGTGGATGGATCACGGACAGGTTCACGCTCGCCCCCGGCTGCGGTCGCCCTCCGAGACAGCCGCAGTGACCAGGTATCGGTCGACGCCCATCATCAGCCCGGAGTGCAGACCGCGCCGCCCCCCGCGACAGCCGTCCACGCCGACGCACCGCGTCGCTGCGCGAGACCCGACCGTCAACGGCAACACCGACGATCGGCGTGACCGACACCACCGCTGTCGTGTTCACACGCGTCAGCAGGGAACCGCCTGACCTCGAGTTCCATGCGACCCACCCCCGAAAGCGCCCCGTCGAGCACCGAGCCAACTCCTGGCGGCGCCATCCCGGCATACGCCTTCGGCGGTGCTTTTCCTACGCGAGCCTGCAGAACCGGCTGGCTCGACGTGCGTGCTCAGCGGGAAGGTCGGACGTTGTCCACGCGTAGACGGGGTCAGCCGCTGACCAGGCCGGTCGCCATCACCTTCTGACGCTCGGTCAGCGCTGCTTCGCGTAATCCGCGAAGCCCTGCCAGTCCACGACGACGCAGGGCTCATCCCCCACGATCCAGGCGTCGTGCCCAGGCGGAGCAACCATGAAGTCGCCGGGTCCGAACTCGTCCTGCTGCCCATCGTCCATGACGACCGTCATGCGACCTGAGATCACATAGCCCATATGCGCAGCCTGACAGCTGTCCGTGCCGGCGATCGGCTTGATGTGCGTGGACCACTTCCAGCCAGGCTCGAAGGTGGCACGGCCGACGCCGCCGCTATCGACGTTGACCAGCTCCAACTTGCCGCTGCCGTCCGGGAAGGGACGTGTCTCCTCGGGGCTGTCGAGGCTCTTGCGGACGAGGCCAGCCATATGAGTCCTCCTCAGTAGAGATGGGGCGAGTAGACCCCGGTGCTGACGGCGCGTCAAGCAGACTGGGTGCCGAGAACGAGAATGTCCCGCGCCCGGATGCGGAGCCGTCGACCACGCCGGCACCCGCGAGCAGTTCGGCCGCGCGATCGGCTCGTTCCAGGCGATCAAGCACCGCTGCGCAGACCTGCTCGTCGGCATCGAGGGCGCCCGTTCCGCGGCCTACTACGGCTGTGGGCAGCCGGCCGAGTTCCCTGTCGCCGCCATCCGCTGCTCGGACGCCTACGTCTTCGCGAGCAACGAGAACGTCCAGGTGCACGGCGGCATGGGCTTCCCGTGGGAGCACCCGGCGCGCCTGTACGTCCGTCGCGCCCGCAGCTGCTGTTCGGCCACCCTCCCAGCAGCGCGCGCGGCTCGCCACGGCGCTCGGCACGTAGACCAGTGCGGGTTCGCCCTCGCGACTGCCCGGGCGACACGAGGCTGATCCCGCAGAGAGTCGTCCGGACCCGCGTCAGACCCGGCGCGAGGGCACGGGAGGCTTGCCCCCCGGGAGGAGCGGAAGCGA
>JBHEMB010000312.1:0-9566 GCA_046262855.1 Mycobacteriales bacterium
GACTGGATCATGTCGCGCTCGGACTGCTCGACGACCCCCCGGGCGTTCGCGCGCTCCACCAGGTCGCGCAGCTCGGCCTCGGACGCGAACGGCCCCTCGCGGAAGCCCTTGCCGGGTGTCAGCGCGTTGCCGACGAGGATGAGCAGCGAGGCCAGCGGGCTGAGCACCGACGTGAGCAGGCCGACCGGACCGGCGCTGAGCAGCGCCATCCGCTCCGCGTGCTGCCGTCCGAGCGTGCGCGGCGAGACCCCGACGAACACGTAGTGCACGACGGCCATGACCGCGATGGCGACAGCGAGACCCGCATCTCCCTCGAGCCGGTCGAGCGTGTAGCGCGTGATGACGGCGACGGCGGCGACCTCGCAGACGAGCCGCAGCAGCAGCACGATGTTCACCGGTCGGGCTGCGTCCTCCAGCAGCTTGAGCAGCCGGGGGGCACCAGCGACGCCCTCCTCGACAAGCTCCTCGACGCGGATCCTCGAGATGCGCGACAGCGCGACCTCCGCGCTCGCGAAGGCGCCGGCCAGCACGACGAAGGCGACCGCGAGCACCAGCGGAAGGACGTCGGATGCAGGGCTCACGAGGGCCGCGAGGCCTTCCAGGAGGCCAGCAGCTCAGCCTGCAGGCCGAACATCTCGGCGTGCTCCTCCGGCTCGCCGTGGTCGAAGCCGAGCAGGTGCAGGATGCCGTGCGTGGTCAGCAGGTGCAGCTCGTCCTCGAACGGGTGGCCGGCTTCCTCCGCCTGCTTGGCCGCGACGGCTGGGCACAGCACGACGTCGCCGAGCATCATCGGCACGGTGTCGTCCGGCCGCTCCTCATGGGCGTGCCCGGCGCCACGCGAGCCGCGCAGGTCGAGCTCGTCCATCGGGAATGACAGCACGTCCGTGGGGCCGGGCTCATCCATCCACTTCACGTGCAGCTCGGTCATGTGCTCGACGTCGACGAGCGTGATGGCGAGCTCCGCGAGTGGCGAGACGTGCAACGCGTCCAGCACGTGCCGCGCGACCTTGACCAGGTCCTCCTCGTGCACGAGGTGGTCGGTCTCGTTCATGACCTCGATGCTCATGCGGATGCCACTTCGGTGAAGGTCATGGGTTCCCTGGTGAAGGCGTAGCCGCTGAACATCAGCCGCGCGACCGACGTACCGCTCCGCACGACGCGGAGCCGCTCCCCGGCCTCCCGCCCCTCGACGGCGCGGTACTCATCGGTGGCGGACGGCTCGAAGCGAGTGCGCCGCCACTCGGCTGCCCCCCGGGCGATCATCGTCAGGCCGCCCTCGCGCCACTCCACGAGGAACTCGGTCCCCTCCGACCACCACGGACCGAGCAGCTCACGCACCTCCACGGGTACGCCGGAAGCGACCCAGGCCGGCTTGCGGCGCGGGTCGGCATCGAGGGCCGCGTTGAGCAGCTGGCCGGCCAGCCCTTCAGGATCGGCGGCGCGCCCCGTGTTGGTCAGCACCACCGCTGCTGCCCGCTCCGTCTCGTCGCGGAAGGCGTAGCACGCAGCGAGGAACCCGGGCATCGCGCCACCGTGGCCGTGGTGCACGCGCTTGTCGCGGCGCCAGAGCATGAGGCCACCGCCCCAGGCGAGCTGCCAGGTCGCCGGGTCGAAGACGATGACCGGTTGCCGCATCCCCTCGAGGGTGTCGAGCTTGAGGACGTCGGGGTTCGGGTCGGCGAGGAAGGCGCCCCAGGTTGCGAGGTCCCTCGCGGTCGACCAGAGCTGGCCTGCCGACGCCGTCGACCCGAGGTCGCTGTCGGGCTCGGGCCGGACCGCATCCGCGAACGGCTCGCTCAGGTAGCCGATCGCCCGCGGTTCCACCGGGTGCACGGTGGTGCGGGTGAGCCCGAGCGGCCGCAGCAGCCGGTGCTCCAGCTGCTCCGCCCAGGTGCTGCTCGTTGCCCTGCCGACGACCTCGCCGAGGATCGCGTAGGCAAGGTTGCTGTAGTGATGCGCGGCCCGTGCAGGGAGCACCTGCTGGGCTGACTCGAAGCCCGCGAGGAGCTCGTCCCGCGAGGGCACCTGGAGAGTGGCCCACATGTCGCCGAGCTCGCGCTGCAGACCGCTCGCGTGGGCCAGCAGCCGGCGCAGCGTCACCCCGGCATGCCGGCTGTCCGGGAGCCACCGGTCGAGCGGGTCGTCGAGGTCCAGCACTCCCTCGTCGCGCAGCTGGTGCACCACCACGCTGGTGAACGTCTTGGTGATGCTGCCGATCCGGTACTGCACGTCGAGGCCGGCCGCCAGCCCGCCCACCACAGCCGAGCCGACCGCGCCGCTCCAGGTGATCTCGCCGTCCCGGATCACAGCCGCGACGACGCTCGGAGCACGCCAGGCGAGCTGCGCGTCCGCGAGCTTGCTGTCGAGGTCCTTCTGGTAAGGAACGTCCGTCACCGAGAACCGCGCTTGCTGTCATCGCGTCGGCCCGGCGCGCGCACCGTCTTGGCCAGCTCCGCGTCGTACTGGGCGTAGGCGTCCACGATCCGGCCCACCAGCCGGTGGCGCACCACGTCCTCGCTCGAGAGCACCGCGAAGTGGACGTCGTCGACCTCGTCGAGGATCTCGCGGACCACCTTCAAGCCGCTGACAGTCCCGCCCGGCAGGTCGATCTGCGTGACGTCGCCCGTCACCACGATCTTCGAGCCGAAGCCCAGCCTGGTCAGGAACATCTTCATCTGCTCGGCCGAGGTGTTCTGCGCCTCGTCGAGGATGATGAACGCGTCGGAGAGGGTGTTGTGGGTCACCAGGAAGTCACTGGTCACATACAAGGAGTCGTGCGCGCCGACAGCGATGCACACGCAGTCCGCCTCGCCGGCCGGCTCGATGCTCTCGATGAACCTCCTCGGTCGACCGCCACCGCACTGGTCGTACTTCGCGGCCTTGCGCGCCAGGCGGAAGGGCTTGACGCCGGCAGGCAGGCGGATGTCGACGACGTGCGCGTCGTGCCGGTAAGGGATCGGCTGCTCGACGGGCCCTCCCGGCTTGCGGCCTTCAGCGGGCCGGGTCCTGGTGTAGGCCACGCCACCGAGTGAGCGAACCAGCCAGATCACGTGATCGCGAAGGTCGTCCGAGGTCGTCGTGTACTGGATGCGGCCGGTCCGGCCGAGCTGCGTGACCGGACCGCCGTCCGTGTCGAGCAGGCCTTGCAGCACTGCCAATCGGACTTCGGAGCTGTTGACCAGGTACTCGAGCGGGACGTGCTTGGTCCGAGACCGCGTCCCGCGGAGCCCCAGTTCACGGACAAGCTCCGTCACGGGGTTCGCCACCGCAGTGTGGCCACCTCGGGCAGCCGAATGAGTGAGGACGTCGTCGCAGCCGCTCTTGTGCCTGAGCTTGACCGCGGGCAACGCCGCCTCGAGCGCCGAAACGGGCTCCGGGTCGTTCGTCGCGAAACTGGGCGTGGTCGCCAGCGTCAGGCAACCATCACCGAGCAGGAGGCCCAGCGCATAGGGATCCATCGCCACCGGCGTCTGGATGAACTCGACGGGCCCCACCATCGGGATCTCGAACTCGCGTTGGTGGTGACGACGCAGCTTGCCGATCATGTCGCGTGTCTCGACGACCCGTCCCGGCTTCCCATGCCGGTGGTCGCTGCGGGTCTTCACCCGCCACAGGTGCTCACCGCAGGCGACCGTTGAAGCGCCGTCCTGCGTGGTGACCCGGAAGACCTCCTTGCGGCCCTGTGGGTAGACCCCGAGCACCGGAGTCGGCATGCCGTCGGACCCGACGACGAGGTCACCGACTTCCAGCGACCCGATGGGCTGATATCCCTCAGGAGTGAGGACCATCGTGTCGACAGGTTGTGCCCGACCCCGCATGAAAGCTAGGGGGGCGACCTCGATCGTGCCGTCGCCCATCAGCCGCGGGATCGTCTCCGGGTCGAGCATGTCGCGCAGCGCGTCGTACAGCGGCCGCAGGTACGGGTCGATCTTGTCGAAGAGCGAGCCGGGCAGGAAGCCCAGCCGCTCACCGGCCTCGACCGCCGGCCGGGTGAGGATGATCCGCGAGACCTGCTTGAGCTGCAGCGCCTGGACGGCCTTCGCGATGGCGAGGTAGGTCTTGCCCGTGCCGGCCGGCCCGATCCCGAACACGATGGTGTGCTCGTCGATCGCCTCGACGTACCTCTTCTGGTTCACGGTCTTCGGCCGGATCGTCCGGCCGCGGTTGCTGACGATGTTCAGCGTCAGCACCTCGGCGGGGCGCTCGCTCGCGCTGCTGGTCAGCATGGCCATCGATCGCTCGACCGTGTCGGCCGTCAGCGGCTGGCCGTTCTCGACGAGCGCCAGGAGCGCGTCGAACAGCCGCGTGGCGAGCGCGTTGTCGGCTGCCGAGCCCGTGATGGTGATCTCGTTGCCCCGGACGTGGACATCGCTGACGAGCACCTGCTCGATGACTTGGAGCAGCTCGTCACGGCTGCCGAGCAGGGCGACCATCGACTGGGAGTCGGGCACGACGATCTTCGTCGTGACGGAGTCGGCGGTAGGCACGCCCCTCAGGCTATCCGGCGAGACCCTTCAGGTTCCTCCCCCCGACGACGTGGGCGTGCACGTGGAAGACAGTCTGCCCGCTGTCGGGCCCGGTGTTCGTGATGATGCGGTAGCCGTTCGTGAGGCCCTCCTGCACTGCCACCTCCGTCGCCGCGGCCATCAGCTCGCCGAGGTACGCCGGGTCGTTGTGCGCGATGTCATAGGTGTCCGTGAAGTGCTGCTTCGGCACCACGACGACGTGCGTCGGCGCCTGCGGGGCGATGTCGCGGAACGCCAGCACGCGGTCGGTCTCGAGCACCTTGGTCGACGGGACGTCGCCGGCCACGATCGCGCAGAACAGGCAGTCGCTCATGCGTCCATCATGCTTGGTGACGCGTGAGGTAGAGACCGGCGCCCCCGCCGATGCCCAGCAGCAGGGCTCCGCCGATCACGACCCAGCCGAGCCGCGACAGCTTCGCCGAGCCCTTGCTCGCCGCGGGCTTGGCCTTCACGGCCTTGGGCGATGCCGTCGGAGCCTCGGTGACACTGGGGAACCCGACGTCGAGCGGCGACTGGCTCGTGGCTGCAGGTGCCTGCGTGGCGGTCGCTTGCGGTCTCGGGCTGCTGGTCCGCCGGACGTGGGTCGGCGACGCCCTTGGTGTTGGTGTCAGCGACCGGGTCGGCCTCGGGGTCGGCGACGTCGTCGCCGACGGGCTCGCGTTGACCGGCGGCAACGAGACGATGGGCGTGGGAGTCGGAGTGGGACTCGTCGTGGGCGAGGGGCTCTCCGCAGCCGCCGTCCCGCCCAGTGCCAGGACGGCGATCGTCGTCGCAGCGAGCAGCGCTGCGGCGCGCCGGGCTGGGGGCATCCGTCGAGGATACGAGCACCCGGTTGCCGGCGGGTGTAAACCGAAGCCGAGGGCTCGGCGTCGTAGTCGGCATGAGCACCGCGCTGGCAGGCAGAGGGGGTGAGCCGGTGACCGTCGCGGCGGAGGACCAGCTCACCGCGCTCTACACGGCGCACTACCGCTCGCTCGTGCGGCTGGCCGCGTTCCTCACCGGCGACCGCGACAACGCCGAGGAGGTCGTGCAGGACGCCTACGTCAAGGTGCACGGCTCGTGGCGCGGCCTGCGCGAGCCGGACAAGGCGGAGGCCTACCTCCGTACGGCGGTGGTGAACCTGTCCCGGTCCCGGCTGCGCCGGCGGCAGGTGGCCGCCAAGCACCAGCCGGATCCAGCTCGCGATGTCGCCTCCGCCGAGTCGAGCGCCATGCGCATCGTGCAGCGCGAGGCGGTGCTGCACGCGCTGCAGCAGCTGCCGCCCCGACAGCGCGAGGCAGTCGTGCTCCGCTACTACGGCGACCTGTCCGAGGCCCAGACCGCGCACGCCATGGGCTGCAGCGTCGGCGCCGTGAAGAGCCACACATCACGCGCGATGGCGTCGCTGCGCCCCCTGCTGGAGGACCCGTCATGAGCACCCCGGAAGACAAGCTGGCCGCGCTGCTGCGCGAGCAGGCTGAGACCGTCGTGCCTGCCGGCGACGGCCTCATGAAGATCCAGAAGCGCGTCGCCGCCAGGCGGAAGGCCCGCTGGATGGTCGTGCCGAGCGCGGCGCTGGTCACCGCGGCGGCGGTGGCGGCCTTCTTCGTCTTCGCTGACGGCAAGGACGCGCGCCTCACACAGGTCCCGACCTCCCCCGGCCCCTCGGTCAGCGAGACCACCCCGTCGGCATCGCCTTCAGCCGCGCCCACCGTGGTCGGAGGCGGGCTCGATCACGCCTTCAAGAACCCCGCCCTGTGGCCGTTCACCTCGGCTCAGCAGATCGCGGCCTGGCAGACGACCTACCCCTACGCGGACGACAAGGTGACCCTGGTCGGCCACTACCTCGCCGACGTGCTGAGGCTGACAGGGCTCACCACGAGCACGACGTGCGAGTCCTGCGACGTCGTGGTGATCAAGCACGGGACGGTCAAGGTGGGCGAGGCGTCGCTGGAGCGCTTCTTGCTCGACGGCCACCAGGTCTACACGATCTCGAGCATCGGTGGGACCGACCTCACCATCCTGACGCCGACCACCGGTGAGGCCATTGGCAGCCCCGCGACGGTCACCGGCCGCGTCACGGGAGTCGACGAGAACGTCAACCTGACGCTCGTCACCCAGGCCGGGAAGGCGATCGCCACCGGCGGTGCCCCTGCTGGCTCCGAGGCCCCATGGAGCGCGAAGCTGAGCTGGTCCGACACCGATTGGACGAACGGGGGGATCGTCGCGAAGACGTTCTCGCCGAAGGACGGGTCCCTCAACCGCCTCACGGCAACCCCGGTGCTGCGCGACAGCACTGCCTCGGCAGCGGGCTCGACCTTCGCCGGTGCGCGCGACGGCCGGATCGACCTCTTCGACGCCGAGACCGGCGACGTCGTGAAGCACCTGACGTTCCCGCCGGCAGGCAAGACCGACACCGACGCGTCCTACGCCGACGGCAGCCTGCTGTGGCTGCGCACCCAGCAGACGGGCTGCCAGGACGCGCTCTACCGCCTCGACAACGGCAAGGCCTCCACGGTGGTGCCGGCTGGGTCCTACCACCTCGGTTACCCCCAGCTGTCGGATGACGGCCGGACCGTGTCCTACTACCGCACCCCCTGCACGGGAACAGGTGACCCCGCTGTGGTCATCACCGGACCGCAGGGGACCACGGTGCTGAGCACCCGCCCCGACGAGACCTACGCCGTCCTGGCCGTCGCTGACACCGGCGCTGCCCTCGTCAGCCCAGGCTTCGGTGAGGGCGGCGTGGTCCTGACGCCTCCGGGGGCCACCACGCTGAAGGGCACGGCCCTGCAGCCGTCGGGCGGCTGCCAGCTCACCTCGGCAGCCTTCGACGGCACCGAGATCCTCGCCTTCGAGCAGTGCGTCACCAACACCGAGCGCCCCGTGCGGTACACCAGCTCCGGTACTCGGGGCAGCACGGGGTCGAACGTCAGGATCGGGTGGATCAGCTCGGTCAGCATCCGGGACGGCAAGGTGCTCGTGGTCGGTACGTTCAGCGACCGCAGCAAGCTCCAGGTGTTCCGCTTCGCCGACGGCAAGCTCACCCCGATCACCGACCCGAACGTCGTTCGGTCAGCGGCCTGGTGAGGGCCACGTAAGGTCAGCGTGTGGCGGGGTTCATCGACGAGGTCCTGACCGGGTTCCCGCTCTGGGCGCTGTACCTGGTGGTGTTCCTGCTGCCCTTCCTCGAGGCCTCGATCCTGCTGGGTTTCGTGTTTCCCGGTGAGACGGCGCTCATCTTCGGCGGGGTCCTGGCGTCGAAGAACGGCGCCAGCCTCACGGGCATCCTCATGCTTGCGATCCTGGGTGCCATCTCCGGTGACGCCGTGGGCTACGCCGTCGGCAGGAGGTTCGGTCCCAGGCTCCAGGCCACCAGGCTCGGCCGGCTCGTCGGGGAGGAGCGGTGGATCGTCACAGAGGCCTTCCTGCTCAAGCGCGGCGGCACCGCTGTGTTCTTCGGCCGCTGGACCGCACTGCTGCGAGCCATGGTCCCGGGAGCGGCCGGAATGGCCCGGCTGCCCTATCGGACGTTCTTCCTCTACAACGCCCTCGGCGGGACCGTCTGGGCCTGCGCCTGTGTCGTCGGGGGCTACGTCTTCCAGGAGGCGGTGGGACGCTACGTCACCAACTTCGGTTACGTGGTCCTCGGCCTGCTCGTCCTGGCGCTCACCGTCGCCATCGTTCACCGTCGACGCAAGCGGAACTCGGCTCCCGCCGACGTCGGCTAGCGCACGCCAGCGGTTACCAGCGGCCGGTGCGGGCGCTGATCACGGCGGCCGCTGCAGCTCCTGCGGTCGACGTGCGCAGGACCGTGGCGCCGAGCCTGACCGCCGTACCGCCCAGGAGCTCGAGCTCCTCCGGTGCGATGCCGCCCTCAGGCCCTACGACCAGCACTACGTCACCGTCGACGTCGACTGCGGACAGCGGTGTGCTCGCCTGCTCGTGAAGCACCAGCAGCCCGGCGCGACCCGCGACCTCAGCGGTCGACGCGACCTCCTCGACGACGGGGAACCACGCGCGCCGCGACTGCTTAGCCGCCTCCTGGGCCGTCGATCGCCAGCGCTGCAGGGACTTCTCGGTCCACTTGGCGATGCAGCGCGTCGCTGCCCAGGGGACGATCACGTCGACGCCGACCTCCGTCATCAGCTCGATGGCCAGCTCGCCACGGTCGCCCTTGGCAAGCGCTTGTACGACGGTGAGTCGCGGAGTCGGAGCGGCCTCGAGGGACCGAGCCTGGACCTCGACGGTGACGGTCTCCCTCGTGGTGGCCGTGATCGGACCGGTCACGCGGGTGCCGCGGCCGTCGACGAGATCGACGACCTCACCCACGCGCAGCCGCTTGACCAGCGCGGCGTGCCGGCCCTCAGGCCCGTCGAGCAGGACGGTCTCGCCGGCGAGGTGCTCGCACAGGAAGACCGGGTTGCTCACCGGCCGGTGTCGAAGGCGTCGCGCAGCTTCCCGAACAGGCCGCCACCGCTCTTCGCGACCAGGCCAGGCCGCTCTTCGCCGCGCAACGCGGCCAGTGCGCGCAGCAGCTCGATCTGCTCGTCATCGAGCCGCGTGGGCACCTGGATGTCGAGGTGGACGTGCAGGTTGCCGCGACCGGTGCCGCGCAGGTGCGGGACACCGCGGGCGCGCAGGGTGAAGACCTCCTCGGGCTGCGTGCCTGCAGGGATCTCCACGGTCTCCTCGCCGTCGAGGGTCTCGAGCGGCACGGACGTCCCCAGGGCAGCCGCGGTCATGGGCAGGGTGATCGTGCAGTGCAGGTCATCGCCGTCCCGGGTGAAGACGGGGTGCCGCTTCTCGTGCACCTCGACGTAGAGGTCGCCGGGCGGGCCACCACCGGGTCCGACCTCGCCTTCGCCGACGAGCCGGATGCGCATGCCGTCCTCGACGCCGGCAGGGATCTTGACGGTCAGCGTGCGGCGGGCGCGGACGCGACCGTCTCCATGGCACTCGCCACAGGGGTGCTCGATCACGGTGCCCGTGCCGACGCAGCGCGGGCAGGTGCGGCTGGTCATGACCTGGCCCAGGAAGCTGCGCTGCACCTGCTGGATC